>NZ_CALFPF010000109.1 GCF_937919775.1 uncultured Gimesia sp. | reverse complement strand
GTCGCTGTTTTATCTGCTGCTGAATCATTCCGCTTCTACAACAACCGCTTCGCGTTCGCCCAACCATTATTCCTCGCTGCTGTTTTTAACCTGTTTTTTCGCGACGGCGGGCGTGGTACTGGCGACGAATTTTCTGCAGGTGCTCCTGTTCTGGTTCATTTTGTCGATGAGTTTGAACCTGCTGCACGAAGTCCAGTTCGAAGCTGATGCACGGCCCGAACAACAAAACCGACACTGGTGGGGCTGGAATGCGTTTTCGGATGCGATGCTGCTCCTGGCGATTTTTCTCATCGGCGTCAACTTTGAAACATTCGATTTTATAAGCTGTCTGCGCGCCGATGCGATTCAGGCGGTGCAAGTGAAAAACTCCGCAGCGCTGCCCGGCATCGGGGCGGCCCTCTTTTTTGCCGCGGTCCCTCGTCTGGGACTGTTCCCGGCTTCCGCGCTGATCGTCAGTCAGCAACGCCCGTGGAGTAGTAATTCGCTGGCCGCATTGAATCTGCTGGCGATTCCTGCGGGTCTGTTTTTGCTGCTCCGCTGTGCGCCCTTTTTTCTGCTGGTCCCGGCAAATCAAAGTCTGCTGATTCAACTCGGAACCGTGTCCGCATTACTAACTGTTTTTTCCGCCGTTTGTCTGTCGCGCGACCCACACCCGGATCGCGTTTTATGCTGGCTCGCTGCGACGGTCGCTGGTCTGGCGGTGGCGCTGCTCGGTATGAATCCCGGTAATTCGCTCCAAATGATTCTGGCGATGCTGGTGCCGCAGATGTACCTCATTTCCGTTCTGATCCCGCTCAGCCATCGACTGCAAACCGGCACGCTGCCTGCGCGGGCGCCGGCTTCCCTCAAGGTCTGTTTGCTGTTCTTGTTGATTTCCGCTCTGGTCGGCCTGAGTCCGCTGCTGAACCCGTTGATCACCGCCAGAACAGCAGCGCAGGACATGCGCACGACATTGTTGGTCTGGCTGATGCTGCCCGTGATCGCGGGATATGCGTTCGGAGGGGCGCGGTTTTATTTTTCTCTTTATGCCAGACCGGAATCAAATGTGGTCCCGCAGAAGTTTTCCGTGTTTCCGCTGTGGGCTATCACCGTGTTCGCGAGTTTGACAAGTGTCTCGCTGTACTTCCCGGTTCCGTTGATCTCGCAGCTCTGGCCCGGGCTGATGACGGAAGCAAATGAAAATCCTTTCGACCGGGACTGGTTATTTTGCAGCCTGTTTTGTGTGACGATTTTCGTGTCGCTGATCCTGGCCTGGATGACCGCTTCTCAAACGCATCGCAAAGAATCGGCAGCACAATCGCGGTCCGCGCTGATGCAACTGGGACAGTCGCATTATTATGCACTCACCATTCTGGATCGGGCAGTGACGGGTCCACTGACTCTGTTTGCGAAAATTGTCTCTCTTGTCGAGCAGTGGTTGCTGGTCGGCTGCAGCCGGTCAACTCTGGAAAAAATGCCTGCCTACTGGGGGCACCTGCTGCAACAGCTGCAGAATGGACAGGTGGCGTTCCAGACGCTGGTGTTGCTGTTTACGCTTTCCGTGCTGATCATTGTGCTGATGGTGCTGCAGATTTAAGGGTTGCTGCGTTTCTGCTTCCCCTACTTCTTGCTGAATTTACGTCTGCTCAGAGCCACTTATGAACTCGTTCCTGAATTCCATCGTCTCCCTGTCGCCTGTGTTACTGGTTGTCATGCCAGTGATGGGAGCCTGTTTTGGCTGGGGCGTTTCCAGACTGGGGCTGGAATTCAATCGCTGGACCGCGTTTTCCAATACGCTGGTCTCCTGTCTGATTCTGGGCGCGGTGCTGGCGGCTCCCTTTCTGCGAGACAAATCAGAGACACGATCTACCCACGCGATTTCCGTAGGTTTGAAACTTCCCGCAGCCACAGATACCGCCACAGACGCCGGCACGGAAACAGCGCCAACACACACCATCAAATGGGCCCTCGATACCGACTCGGTCTGGTTTCTGCTGCTGCCCACCTGCCTGTGGCCGATGCTGATTCTGTTTTCGAACCGGATCACTGCAGCATCGCGACTGCACTATTTTCTGCTGCTGATGTTGCAGGCGTTGCTGGCAGGCATCCTGGTTTCACACGACCTGATCAGCTTCGCCACGTTTTTGATCCTGACGACGTTTTGTCTGCTCTGCTTAATTCGTCTCTGGAGCGGCCCCCGTTCGCAGGTTCTGTTTGAGAGTACGATGTACCTGCAGTTTCTCGGCGACGGATTGATTCTCGCGGGGCTGCTGCTGGCGGCCACAACTTATACGTGGATGCAGGGCATCCTGCTGGAAGCGCCGCAGCCACGCACGTTTCAATTTCAGGAAATTTTAAACGGAACCGTCAGCGATGTGACCGAATACCCTCTGGCCGAGGCGTATTGGAGTATGGTTTCGCCCTGGATTTTTCTGATGTTGCTGGTGGGTTTTCTCATCAAAGGGGCTCTGTTTCCTGCGCACTACGGTTTGACCCAGTGGCTGACGCGGGAGCCTGCGCGTCTCTCATCTGCACCCGATCCGGTTGGCTGGTATCTGGTGCTGCTGACGCTGATCACCAAAATCAGCATCTACGGCATGATACGCTTCATGGTCCCGTTGAATTTTGCGTTAGGGGTCAGCCTGTTTTCCGTGCTGGCTTTCTGGGGAACCTGCGGTTTTCTGATCGCAGCGCTGATTGCCTGGCTCCGCAACGACCTGCTGCAGATTGTGGTCTGGTTCCTGATCGGACAGACTTCACTGACGCTGACGGTTTTATTCGCGTCGGATTCCGCGACCGTCCCTCATTTCATCTTCTTAAACGTAATTCAGGGGCTTGCCTGCTGTCTGCTGTTGCTGGTTGTGCCTTTGATTTCGTCACAGACAGGCAGCGGCACTGACAAACGGCTGATCTGGATCACCGGCTTGTCGGTGATGACGCTGATCGGTGTTCCGGGGCTGGGCGGATTCACGGCGCAGTTCTGTTTTGTCTGGAGTCTGGCAAATCAGAGCCTGCTGCTGGCGATGTGTTATCTGCTGGGCACACTGCTGTTCAACCTCGCGCTGCTGCGCGTCTTCTGGCGGTTTGTGCAGACAGAAAATACGGACACACTTGCCTCTGAGGTAGCAACGAACGTTCTCGCGCGGGAAAACAGGGGCCTCGTCTGGCTCGCGTTCACTCCGGTTTTACTGCTGATTCTCATAGCGGGAATCTCTCCCGCGACTCTGCTGGAAGAGACTTTATTCCCGCTCAGAGAAATCAACGTCAGTACTGCTGAATCTCCTGCCGCCGAAGACTGATCAGTTATCGGCTGATTCGAAAAGTGTGCCGCTCTGATCGCCGTTCGCCGGATCGAATTCATAATGTGAACCGGCGGCTAAGGTGTAAACCTGCATGCGATTATTAATCAGCCGACGATACGTGAGTGGCATGGCCGCGTCGAAGGCGTGAGATTCTCCCGGCTTCAATTTGTAAGGGCCGCCCCAATCGCTGTAAGGGCTCTTCAGTTCGTATTCCATTTCGACCTTGGTGTTATTCGTAATCTTGAGTTCCGGAACCGAAAACGTGGCCAACAATTGTGGCGAGGACCAGTTGACCTGCTTGATCCGGTAGCGGCCGAAACCGAGTTCAATGTCAGGAATCTCGGCGACGGAAGCAGGCCCCTGTTTTGTCCAGCCGTCCCAGGCAGACTGCACCAGATCCCGCAATTTTTCCTGATTGATCTGGGAGTCCTGCGGTTTATAGTCGGGTGCGAAACGGGCATTCCCGCCAATCCGCGAGCCCCCTTCCCAATCCAGACGCAGCGCCCGTTTGGAAAAACTTTGATCCACAATTTGCGGTTCGACATCCTGACTCACCGAGAGTGAAAACTCGGCGTAGGGAATCCATACTTTATCGGCGGCGGATTTTTTGATCGCCATCGAAATCGCCGCTTGAGGCACGACAAACTTGAACTGGTTGACGCCGCCTGTCTTTGATTTGCCGGCATCTTCGACCTGAATCGGTTTTGTTAATACGAGTTCCGACCAGATTTGTACATCGTTTCCATACTGTTTCAGATCGGGAAAAACCTGCTGTAATGTTTTGGAATCAGCCAGCGCGGCAAAAGAATGGCCGGGCACATCCTGCACCGGAATCCGCGCGACATCAGCGGCGACCAGCATTTCGGTTAATGGTTTCAGCATGCTGGGGGCAACGCCGACCTGCAACTCTGTCACTTTGGGAATATCATTGACCGATCTTCCGACCGCAGACAGGCGGTTGATCTTTCCCGGTTTTACAGAAGGATCCAGAGCGGCGACGCTGAGATCAAAGCTTAGTGAAATGCCCTGTTTATCGGTGACCACTGCACTCGCCCCGAGTTTCATGCGTGGGTGATATACGGGTAAAGGCCAGATGGCATTGACGATCTGACTGGCTTCGTCGAAGTTGAGCTGTTTTTCGAGTTCCTCCACGAGCCCCGGTACGATGGCTTTCACTTCTTCTTCGATGCGCCCTTTGCTGCCGTAGATGCCGTCGACCAGACCACCGGAAACGCGATCCGCCGTCATGCCGATCCCCCGCGTGGAAACGCCGGCCGGACCGGAGACGTACCAGTTATCCTGCGGGATGTTAAAGCGTGTGCGTAAGAGCTGAAGTTTGATTCGATTGTCTTTGATGTAAGGTTTCACATCGAAACTCAACCAGACCGGATTCTGATGGCCGATGCTGACAGAAATCGGCCCCGCGACGGCGGCATGCCGATTTCCATTCACATACGTGCTGCTGATATAGAGATCGACATTTTTAATGCCGAGTTGAATATTCAATGTGCCTGCCGCATACGCTTCGACCGCAGCGCGGGCCAGTTCGCCTCGATAGGAGATCCCGGAAAATTGTACGCTGAAGCTGCGGCCTTCTGCGACGGTCGAGTCGTAGATGTCATTGATGGTCCCTTCCAGCATATCCGGGGGAACCATACTCGGAACCGCGTCAGCCAGTGACTGCAGGAATTGATTTCCTAACCGGACCGAGACGGCGTCATCGATGATCAAGGCCGGCACAAACGGACTTTCGGGGTCGAACTCAGCCGGCGGTTTCTGATCCGGCTTGACCAGGAGCGGCGCGGTAGAATCCATCGGGCGCGAGGGATTGCGCATCCAGTCGAACAGGGGCTCTGTATAAGCGACCTTCCAGACATCGTGGCCGACGTCGGGAACTAACGTAAACTGAGGTGTGCCTCCGGCCTGTTTGATTGCATTGATCATCTGCTCTGATTCCGCAGGGAGAATCGCGCGATCATTGGCACCATGAAAGGCCCAGATCGGTGTCTCTTTCAGTTTCGCAGCCCATTCGGTTTTGCCACCTCCCGCCAGAGGAGCGACTGCCGACCAGCGCTGTGGATTGGCGGCTGCCTGGCTCCAGGCGCCGTAACCGCCCATTGACCAGCCGGTTAAAATCTGTTGCGCAGGGTTGATCGCATAGTCTTTCATCACCGTATCGAGAATCTTGATGGCCCGCTGACCGTCATCAGAGTCTGCCAGCCATCCCGCCAGCAGACTTTCTTTCATATTTTCCGCCTGAGGAAAAACGACGATAAACGGGAATGTCGCTTCATTCTGCTTTACGATCGGTCCCAGACCAACCTGAGTCTGTTTGAGTCCATCGTTGCCCCGCTCGCCGGCACCGTGCAGAAACAGGATCACCGGATATTTTTTTTCGGGTGAATAACTTTTAGGAACAAACACCACGTAACGGTGCTCGCCTGCCGCATCTTGATAAACGGCATTCACAAAACCCGTTTTGACTGATTCCGTTTGTGCCTTGAGCGCAGCCGAGGAGCCCAGTAAAGCAATTGAGAGCAGCAGTGACCACTGGAGCGCAAACTTGAATAAAATTCGTTTTGTTTGCATGACTACAATCCGTTTCCAGATTCCGCAGAATCATTTTTGAGGGGTGGTTCAATCCGTGATTGAGAGAAAACAGTGCCGATCGTCTTTGACGGCGACTGACTTTCGTTACGTCGATTTTTGTTCGTGGGAGGTTTACTGTCAACAGAACGCCCGTCTCAAGTGAAGATAACCGACGATTCCTGAAGTCGACACTTGGGCTCTTTTTTCCAAAACCGGCAAAAACCTTGTGGATTGGCCTGTCTGCAGCCCGTTATCAACTTAGATGCGAAAAATGTGTGAATTTTTGACGTCAGGACCCACGCCGGCAGAGTGAAGCCAGAAAAAGAATGCGAGGTAACGCTTTGAGACTCCGAATGCTGACACTCTGTTCCGTTGCCCTGTTTTGGAGTTCGGTCCCCCTGTTTGGATTTCAGCCCCCCGGTTTCGGACCTCCGCCTTCCGGCCCCCTGCCCCCCAATCAGGTGCAGATTGTGGTCAAAGGGGGTTACCGCTACATCTACTCCAACGGGATTCCCAACCATGAAGCGGGACAGTTCCCGAACCAGAATAATCCGAATGTGATACGCCCGCAACGTTATCAGTTTCGTGTTGCCGCCAATCCAAAAATGGCGCGCAATATCACGCCGCTCTCTCATTCCCCCTTTGGTGTCGCCTTGAACGGCGTCGTGTTTGACCCGGGAACGGCCGAATTCTGGAATCGTGATCGTCGCTCCGGCTGGAACTATGAAGCCTTGAACGGAAAAATCAACCTCGGTCTCGACAGTAGCAACGCCCATGTCCAGCCAAGCGGCAGCTACCATTATCACGGCTTACCTGAGGGACTGATTTCGAAACTGGGAAAAGCGAATGAAGTGACGCTGATCGGCGTTGCCGCGGATGGTTTTCCGATCTATTCCCAGTATGGTTATGCCGACGCGGAAGATCCCAAAAGCGAAGTGCGAAAAATGAAATCCAGCTATCAACTCAAACGGGGCAGTCGCCCGCAGGGTCCCGGCGGGAGTTATGATGGCACGTTTACCGCCGATTACCAGTATGTGGCTGAGTCAGGTGATCTGGACGAATGCAATGGTCGCTTCGGCGTGACCCCCGACTACCCGGAAGGGACTTACCATTATTACATCACGGCAGAATTTCCGTCTATTCCCCGCAATTATCGAGGGACGCCTGACCCGAGTTTCCAGCGACGGGGGCCCGGACCAGGAGGACCAGGACCGCCAGGGCGCGGCAGCGGACCACCGGGGTTCGGTCCACCAGGAGGTTTTGGACGTGGTCAATAACAAAGAACAGGGTGTGACGAACGGCGCGTGGCATCCGATTCTCTCTCGGTCAGGAAGAGTTTGCGACGTACTTCCTGATCGAGAAGAATTTACCAGAGAGGAAGCATCACATGCTTAGAGCGACCGTGTTTTTGATTTATTGTCACGCATGCGGTTTCGTGCCCGTGAAAGTGTGGGGCCGATCGAATTTTCGGGAATATCCAGGTCGCTACTGATCTGCTGATAGGACTTCCCCTGCAGATGGTACTGCTCGACAATCCGGGCATCTGCGGGCGGCAGTTGCTTGATCATGTTCTGGATCTCTTCCTGATCGTCGACCATCTGCTGCTGACGCGTCGGTTCTTCGGGAATACTTTCCAGCTTTGATCTGGTGGAAACATGCCCCAGGGCTTCCGCCATACGACGTTCAACCATTTTTTTTACAACCACACGACGGGAGACCACTGTCAGGTATGTTGCCAATGAACTGTTGCCACGAAAGTTTCGCAGCACCCGATAATCGTTTGCCAGCAGAACCAGAAAGACTTCGGAAAGGAGATCGTCCACATCACTGTCGCTGACGCGAATGCTGCGGCCGTGGGCGGTATGATGAATCACGTGCGTGAACAGGCCGATAAACCGGTCTACAAAATCTTTCCACGCACCCGGCTCTTCTGCCAGGCAGCGTCGGAGCAAATTCCTATCAATTTCTGTGAGAGCCACAAATCGCCTCAATTCAATTAAACAGCTACCTATAGGTAGCAAGCGAGTTAAGCCTGCATCTCATTATACACCGGAGTCGAACTTCCGTGTTGCAAAAAAAACACTGAATTCCACAATCAGAAATTCGACCTTGATCATTAATAAAATCTGAGAATTTAGCCGGCGAACTTTACAAGGATCTTCGATTTAGGGCAATACGAGCCCAATAAATAAACGTACGAACACATTCCATGCTGTAAACTGCGTGTTCTAACAGACGTTTGAAGCAAAAGTTCCTAACCTCAGAAATATGAACACAAGGTCACGCCCTGTTTTTATTTCTGATTTTTCGGCGGCGAGGCTGCATCAATCGGGGGAGCGGGCTTACGATAAAGCAGGAGCACAATGCCGGCGATCACCAGCGGAATACTGAGCATCTGCCCTACACTGAGCGGCAGGCTTTGCGCAAATTCGGCTTGCCTCATCTTGAAGAACTCCAGCACAAAGCGGGCGGAAAAGACCATGATAAAGAAGAGTCCGATCAGCAGGCCGCGCGGCGTTTCCGCGCGATACTTCCGGTAAAGCAGATAGAGCACCAGAAAAATACAGCCGTAACAGAAGGATTCATAGAGCATGACGGGATGTCGCGGCAGCAGCTGTTCCTCACGCGTATCCAGCCCCAGCCCATTCACAAACACGATCGCCCAGGGCACATCTGTGGCGCGACCCAGGATTTCCGAATTAAAAAAGTTGCCAATCCGGATAAAAAAGCCGGCAAGGGCCACGGGAATCGCTAAACGATCCATGAGCCACAACAAAGGCTGATCAGGATGTTTGCGTGAATAAAGCCAGGCGGAAAGCGTAATTCCAATCGCGGCGCCATGACTGGCCAGTCCGCCGTTCCAGATTTGCAGAAAACGAATCGGTTTCTCAAAAAAGTAAGCCGGATGATAAAACAGGCAGTGTCCCAGCCGCGCACCGATGATCGTGCCGATCACCATATAGATCAGCAGCGAATCGACATCGTCGACATTCTTTTTTTCCGTGCGATACATCCAGCGGAGCAAAAGGTAACCACAGATGAAGCCGGCTGTGAAAAAGAGGCCGTAATAACGGATCTTGATCGGACCGAGTTCAAACAGGACGCGGTTGATGTCCCACTGCAGATAAGCGATGACTGGATTCACGTGACTCAATACTCCCGAATTCTGAAATAGTGGTTCTCAAGATTTCTGTGATTTCAGAACGGTTCTAATATGCTATGATTGTCAGACCGAAAGATAGACCATTCCGCACTTTAAGCCTAGTCCGAATTCGGTTTTCTTGAAGCGTTTTAGCGTGATCCCTGTTTTTTTAACCTGTCCACTTCAGAAAGCGTGATCTCCTGATGAACACTCTCCTTCCGCGACTGGTTTCGGGGGCACTGGCCGGTTTATCGGGGCTGGCATTGTGGGAGATCATTCAACTCAAAGGGGCCGCCCTGCTTCAACAGCCTTCGCTGGCTTCTGCGGCGGCAACCTGCTGTGTCATGGCTGCGGGACTGGGAGTCGCCGGTTGTCTGGTGCCCAACCGCTTCTGGGAAAGCGTGCTTCATCAATGTCAAAAGATGCGAACTGTTTTTTCGCAGACGGTCAATCCCGCTGATCACTGGTCGGGCAGTCTGTTACTCTCGTTTTCGATCATTGTCTATTTCGTGGTGATGATCAACGTGATCCCGCAGCAACCTGCGCCCGAGAATAACGATCAGGCCGCCTTTCTGTCGCAGGCGAAAACCGTTCAGGAAATGGGGGGGCCGGTTGCATTGACCCGACAACTCTTCGCAGGTGAATATCAGGAAGCAAATCAGCACCCGCTGTATGTCGCGCTGCTTTCCTTCTTCCCCGACTATGAAACGGGCAAACGGCTGTCGGCGATCTGTGGCTTACTGGCGTTGCTGATTTTCTCTGTCGGGATCGCCCGCCAGTATGGAAATCTGACAGGCGGCTTGACCGGGCTGCTACTCAGTGTGAACGCCGCTTACTGTCAATTGACGGGGCGCGTTGTCTGCGAAGGGTTACTTTTATTATTCATCGCCGGGTTATGGCTGATTTTGTTGCGGCTGCCCGATCTCAGGCAGTCTCATAAAATTTCCTGCCTGGCTTTGATTGGCGCGGGGCTGGTGCTGGGGCTGGTCTGGCTGACCAAAGGGACGGCGCTGCTATTGATGCTGGGTCTTGTGATCTGGATCTGCTCGTATGCGGTGAACTGGCGCCGGTTCTTCTCCCGGTTCAAACGTAGTCGCACAAACGATGCCGCTGTACCAGACGCAACACAAACTGACGCGACAACCGTCTCTCTGAAAACGATCCTGGGCAGTCTGGCGCTGGTGATCGCGAGTTTCGCGTTGATTGCATCGCCGTTGCTCGTGCGCAACGCGCGTGTGTATGGCAGCCCGACGTTTAATGCCAATTCGTATCTGATGTTTGAGGATGAATTCACAGAGCCGCACGCGCTGGCGAAACAAGGCAGCCTGAAAGACGCCGCACGAAAGTATTGGCAGACACACTCGCTCTCTGAAATTGTCCGGCGGGAAGTGAAAGGACTGCTCTGGCAGGTGTTCATTTTCCTGCGCAGCCTGGGACCGCTCCCGTTTGCCGAGGGGCGGCTGTTCTTCGGTCTGCTGGCGGTGCCGTTTCTGCTGGTGGGTCTGCTGTCGGAAACCGGCCCGGCGCGACGCCTGTACTTCATCTGGCTGCTGCTGTTCTGGCTGGCGTTTGCCTGGTATCTGCCGATTGCCGCCGATGAACGATTTCTGATCCCGCTGCTGCTGCCGACGCTGGCGCTGATCAGTCTGGGAGTTGTGCGCGTCGGGCAGTTTCTGCTGCAGCACCGCGCGGCTTGACTGAACAGTTCGGCTGGTGGAGTGCGCGATGTTCATCTCCGGCGCTGACGCGCCGATCGGGTATGATTTCTCCGCGTAGACCGGGCACAGAATGTGCGCGACAGGTTGTTCCTGTCGGCTGCTCGGGTTTCCGATTTTGAATCTTCCTGAAACAGGAGAACTGTAGATGAAGTTTCGGTCTTTCACTGATTTGCTTTTCCTGAGTGCCTTCCGTCTGCGAGAGATCTTCGCGAACGGCGTGAAGCAGTCAACCGGATTTTATGGTGAGTTAAGGCAAAAAACTGGAATTCGTGTGCAATTCCGATTACCCGTAAGTGGCAGAGCGTGCGCAAAGCGTGCCGATATCAGCAAAAAAAGGGGTGCTCATCAGGAACTGCTGCCGCATGTGCATGCTCAAAAAAGGAAAAACGCCTTGTTTCGAATAGTGTTGAAATCGACAGCAGGAGAAATGTGTCAGCAGCAGAATTTTTTCTTACGCGCGCGACACGTATCACGCATATTCTCCAGCGGCGCGGCGGTGTCAAGCAGTGATTCTTTACTGGAATTAATGGAGCGAAAAACAAGAATCGCCGTCTCGAATCTGTCAAGCGATTTTTTTCACTGCCGATTTTACGCGAAACGGTACAGGGATAAAATCAGCAGTGATCAGAGGCAACTATGTCGCGCTCTGCATTTTTTTTCTGATGAAAGGCATGACGAGCGGAACAAGCCAGAGGGCGATGCAGAACAGGCCGAGCCCGGCGGAAATCGGACGATTGAAGAAAGACAGGAAACTGTCGTCCTTGGTCAAGTTCTGCACGAAGGTCTGCTCCAGTTGGCCGCCGAGGATGATACCGAGCACGACCGGGCCGAGTGGAATCGCGTAGACTTCGAGTACGAAGCCGATGATGCCCATGCCCAGCATGACCCAGACATCAAAATAGCTGCCATTAATGGAATAGGAGCCGACGACACAGAACATCAGAATGATCGGCATCAGAATGCGGCGGGGGACGCGCACCAGTTGTGCGCCGCTACGAATGGCCAGAAAACCGAGCGGAATCAACAGCAGATTGGCAACAATGAACGTCAGATAAATTCCGTGTACCAGCACCAGTTGATCGGGATTTTCAAAAATCGCGGGACCGGGAGTAATATTTTTCATGAGCAGAACGCCGATCACGATCGCCGTCACGGAGTCGCCGGGAATGCCCAGAACCAGCGCCGGAATCCAGGCTCCTGCGAGAGCCGAATTGTTCGCGCTCGTGGCATCGCCGACCGCGTCGAGCGATCCTTTACCGTATTCTTCGGGAGTTCTGGAACATTTTTTCGAGACGGCGTAGGAGATCCAGGCGGCGATGTCGGCACCGGCACCGGGGATCATGCCAATCGTCGCGCCGATGCAGCTCGAACGGAGCCAGCTGAATTTCCGTTTCCAGAATTGAGGCAGGACGCCGCCAAACACGGGCTTCAAATGTTTGAACAGGGAATGATCGTCTTGAGCAATCACCGCCGAAACCAGTTTGCCTGTTTCTTCCTCAGTTTTCGAAGTCAGGCAATTTCGAAAGACTTCCGACAGGCCGAACAGACCAATCATCGCGGGAATAAAATTAATGCCGGTAAAGAGTTCGTCAAAACCAAATGTGAATCGGGGGACGCTGTGAACTTCACTCAATCCAACCGTCGAGAACATCAGGCCGATCATCAACGCGAGTGCCCCTTTGAGACGGGAGCCTGTCGAAACGATGGCCGCACAACTCAAGCCGAGCACGTACAACCAGAAGTATTCGTAGGTGGTAAACTGGAAGGCGATTTTTGCCAGCTGCGGCGCCGCGAGAATCAACACCAGCGCGCCAAACAAACCGCCGGCGACGCTGAACACCAGCGACACGCCGAGGGACGTTTCATGCAGACCTTGTCGGGTGAGCGAGTAGGCGTCGTCAGTATAAGCGGCCGAGGAAGGGGTTCCCGGAATGCGGACCAGCGTGGTGGGGATATCGCCGGCAAAAATACTGCAGGCTTCGAGAGTCACAATCGCGGCGATGGCGGAGAGATTATCCATATAAAACGTCAGCGGGATCAACAGCGCTACCGCCATCGTCGCCGTCAGTCCCGGGATGGAACCTACAAACAGGCCGTAAACGGCCGACAGAAAAATCACCAGCAGCACTTCCGGTGAGGCAAGATTCTGTAACGCGGTAAAAAATGTTGATTCCATGTTGTTACTTCATTGAGCTTGACGACTGTCAGAATGAGAAGAACTCACTTCGCAAGATTTACCAACCCCAGATACCCCGCGGCAGCGGGACGCGCAAGAGCTGAGCAAACAAGGTATAAATTCCCGGAATAAAAAGCACGGTGATCAAAGCACTCATCCACCAGCGAGTGCCGAATTTCCATAACAACAGAAACAGAATCGCTCCGGCAGTGAGAAGGAAACCCACTTTTTCAGCAAACAGCAAATAGGCGACAACACCCAGGAGGACCAGAACGGTATTCACCACTCCCCGCGAAGTTACAGTATCGCTGGAAACATCCGGCGCGAGTGCGGGCACTTTTTTCTGGAACGCCAGGCAACCTAAAATCACACCGATGGCCGCCGCCAGTAATCCCGGAAAAACCAGCGGACCTGTTCCCCGCGAAGACATCTGCCGGAACGCATCACTGGTTAACAGTTTTCCCAGCGTCTTATCATTCGATTTCAGAAACTGAGCGAACTGATCATCGGCCCGATATCTGGTACTCAGGCCGGCTGCCCGCATGAACTCGGGAAATGTTTTCCCCTGCATGACCGATTCGCCGCTGGTAATTTTTTTGACGGCCTGGGAAACTTTCTCAACGATCGGCTGCGGCGTTTCCAGGGGAAGGGCCAACCCGTTCCAGCCCGAGATATTCCAGTTCATGCCCTGGGAAAGAAACGTGGGAACTTCTTTGAACTCCGGCAGCGGTTCTTCAGCCATCACACCCAGGCAGCGGACCTGGCCGGAGTCGTAGAGGGTTTTTGCTTCCGGCAGACTGCAGCAGACCAGATCTACGCCGCCACTGGCCAGTTCCTGCAACGACGGTCCGGCACCGTTCATGGGAATCCATTTGATGTCATCCGCTTTCAAGCCACTGAAATCGAGCCAGCCCGCCAGAGCCAGATGCCAGATGCCCCCGCTGGCGGTTCCCGTCGCAGTCAACTTGCCGGGATTCTGTTTGGCATAGTCCAGCAGTTCCTGCATGTTGTGAAACGGCGAATCGTCTTTCACAAAAATCGCAGCCGCCCCGTCGACGAGAGACATGATGGGAATGGCGTCTCGAGAGGAAATGGTAGTCAGGTCCTGCCAGTGCAGCATATTTAATTCGCCGGTGATGATCGCCAGCGTATAGCCGTCGGGTCGGGCTTTCAGGCCGCGGCTGTGACCGGTGACTCCGCGTCCCCCTGTCGCATTGATCACATTGACGGGAACCCCAAGTTCCTGTTCCAGAAAAACAGCCAACTGACGGGAAGTACGGTCCGTCGCCCCGCCGACCGACCAGGGGCAGATAATCGAGATCGGACGATCCGGATAATTTTCGACGGAATCAGAAGAACACCCCTCTGACAGCATCAGGCAGAGCAGCAGGAGCATTAATTGAACTGTCGTGTTAGCGAGCGCGCGTTGATTCATCAGTTCAGTACCGAATTGTTTTTCAGATGTTTTTTGAGAGATAACCCGCAAGAACTGCTGGTTTCGTAATTACAAGGATGCAGATCGCGAAAGCACCTGTCAATAACCAGCGGTACAGCAGCAGCCGGTTTCATCAACTTCCCTCTAAAACTTGAATAATTTGAAATATTGAAACTCTTGCGGACCGCTCGGAGTAAAATTAAAGAAAGCGGGCACTTGCATCATAAATTAGCTTGGACACGAGAGATCCGATGACGACTGATCTTGCAAAGCGGTCTCTTGACAGGTTAGTCTATATGCAAATAATCCTGCCTGACAACTTACCTGCCTCAGTTTGATCGTGTGAAATAGTCGCACTCGCTGCTTTCGATTTACAGCCACTCGAAAGTTATCAGCCTGAGTAGTATCCCACCGTAAGGTTTGACTGTAATGCGAATGATCGAGATCGTTTTCCATTTCTTACAACATCCACGCTCCGGGAGAATTTTCTATCCACTGGTCTGCCTGTTGTTACTGACAAACGTTGTTTCGACAAACGCAGCTCCCCCCGACGTCGAGAAATCTGAAAAACAGTTTCAATCGCAGATCAAACAATTCATCACGAAATATTGTCTCGACTGTCACACCGGTGAAGAAGCGGAAGCAGGTCTGGCTCTCGAAAAATACAAAACCCGCACCAGCATTCTGGAACATCGGGAAGCGTGGGAAAAAATTGTGCAGCGCATCCAGATTCAATCCATGCCTCCCAAAGACGCCGCCGCTCAGCCAACCGACAAGGAACGCGAAGATATTCTGGCCTGGTTTGACGACACCTTATATGGCATTGACTGCTCCGGCGATGTGAACCCCGGTCGCGTTACCATCCGACGTTTGAATCGCAACGAATACAATAATACGATTCGCGATCTGGTGGGAATTGACTTCGAGCCCGCCAATAACTTTCCCTCGGATGACGTCGGTTATGGTTTCGACAACATCGGCGATGTACTTTCATTACCGCCGCTGCTGATGGAAAAATATCTGGATGCGGCAGAACAAATCGCCGAGAAGGCCATTTTCGCCAATACGCCGGACAGTTATCCCTGGACTGAAATCCCCGATAAAAACTTTACGAAGGAGGGCGCCGTCACCCTCGGCAAACGCAACGCAGGCTTTCATTCACAAGGCACGATCCTCGGGACCATCAATCTGCAGCAGGCGGGTAAATATGAATTCCGGATTGCTGCAGGCCAGACACCTGCCGGGACGGAAGCTGCGAAGATGGAAGTCAAGCTGGATGGCAAATTGCTGAAAACATTCGACGTGAAAGCCGGTATTGACGTCCCCGAAAAATACACGCTGCCTCAGGCAATCGCCCTGCCCAAAGGCAAGCACGTACTCGCGATTTCTTTTCTGAACGACTTTTATGATCCCAAAGGACCGCCGAAAGAAAGAGACCGCAATCTGTATGTGTACGACGTCTCTTACAAAGGCCCTCTGGGACAACTGCCCGCCGATCTGCCGGCGTCGCATAATAAAATCATCACCTGCACGCCGGGAAGCGGACGATCCATTCATTATTGTGCAGAGCGAATTATGAAACAGCTTGCAGAACAGGCATTCCGACGTCCCGTCTCGCGGGAAGAAATCAAACCGATTGTAGAACTGGTTGAAGCAACGATCAATTCCGGCAGGACGTTCGAGCAGGGCATCCAGGTCGGTCTCCAGGCGGTTCTGGTTTCGCCGCATTTTCTGTTTCGTATTGAAGGTATCAAAAATCCTGAGCATGCCGGATCAAGCAATACACAGAAAATGAATCAGTATGAAATTGCTTCGCGACTTTCGTATTTTTTGTGGAGCAGCATGCCGGACGAAAAATTACTTGAACTGGCTGCACAAGGCCGACTCGACGATCCCCGTACATTGCAGGTTCAGGTCAAACGGATGCTGGAAGATCCCAAATCGGAAGCGTTCGTCAAAAACTTTGCCGGCCAATGGTTGAATCTGCGAAATCTGGAAGAACTGACTCCCGATCCCAAAAAATTCCGTGGCTTCAATTCGCAATTGAAAGAGGACATGCGACAGGAAACAGAAGCATTCTTTTCCTACATCATGAAAGAAGACCGGAGCGTGATTGAATTTATCAACGCCGATTATACTTTCATGAATGAGCGTCTGGCAAAATTTTATGGCAATGATCAAGTCAAAGGCGAGACCTTTCAGAAAGTGAATCTCGATAAAACAAAACGAGCGGGACTGATTACACAGGCCAGTATCCTGACGCTGACTTCGAACCCCGGACGGACTTCTCCCGTAAAACGGGGTAAATGGATTATGGAAAATATTCTGGGAACGCCTCCCCCAGCACCGCCGCCAAATGTTCCCGAACTCGAAGCTTCCGCCAAAGCCAATCCAAATGCTACTTTACGCGAACAACTGGCATTACACCGTAAAATTCCCGGTTGTGCGGCCTGTCACGATCAGATGGACCCCTTGGGGCTGGGCTTCGAAAATTTCGACGCAATCGGGCGTTGGAGAGATAAAGAGGGTAAGCATAAAATTGATTCCTCTGGTCAATTACCCAGTGGTCAGACTTTTAAGAGTCCCGTAGAATTAATTGCGATTCTGGAACAGCAGAAACAGGGTTTCTGCCGATCTTTAACAGAGAAGATGCTGACTTATGCCATTGGTCGTGGAGTGGAATTCTACGACAAATGTGCCATTGATGAAATCACAGCGAATTTTACCGCCAAAGGTTATCGCTTTTCGGCGCTCGTCACCGAAATCGTATTAAGCGACCCTTTCCTGAAACGTCAAAGAGGTTCTCAAAATGACTAATCTTCTGAAACGCCGTACATTTCTCAAAGGAATTGGAACCACAATGGCGCTGCCATTGCTGGAGGTCATGCAGCCTCAACAGAGTCTCTTCTCGGCTGCTGCTGGAGTTGCCGGTCAGCCGCCTGTAAGAACGGCCTTCATCTTTTTCCCGAATGGTGTGATCGGCCCCTCCTGGATGCCTCAAACTGCGGGAAAAGAATATGTGCTACCCAAATCCTTAAAGCCACTGGAAAATGTAAAATCGGATATCAATGTGATTTCCGGATTAGCCCAGATTAATGCCCGCGCGCTGGGTGATGGCGCCGGCGATCATGCCCGCTGTGCCTCGGTGTATCTCACCGGTGCGCACCCAACCAAAACCAGCGGTGCCGACATTAAAGCCGGTGTCTCTGTCGATCAGGTCGCGGCCCAACAGGTCGGACATCGGACACGTCTCCCCTCTCTGGAACTGGGTCTGGTTCGAGGACGTAACGCGGGACAATGCGATTCCGGCTACAGTTGTGCCTACTCGTCTAATATTTCCTGGCGATCTCCTTCAACGCCGACTGCGAAAGAAATTGTTCCCAAGCTGGCATTCGAACGCCTGTTTGGTGGAGGCGCCGAAAAAGAAAAGCAGCGTGCCCGCCATCTGAAAGATCGTCAGAGCATTCTGGATCTGGTTAAATCCGACGCCGATCAGTTGAAAAAACAACTCGGCAAAAGTGATCAAAGAAAAATGGACGAATATTTTTCCAGCGTACGCGAGATTGAACAGCGCATCGAACGCAGTACGCATCAGGAAAAAATCAAACCACCGGAAATGCAACTACCTGACGGCATTCCCAGCGAGTTACAGGAACACATCCGTCTGATGTACGACCTGCTGGTCCTGGCGTTCCAGACCGATACCACGCGCATCGCGACATTCATGGTGGGAAATGCGGGCAGTAACCGAACCTATCCGATGGTCGGTGTGAATTCAGGACATCACGAGCTTTCCCATCACCAGAATGATGCCAAGAAAATGGCCGACATTCAGAAGATTGATGAGTACCTGACGGCTCAATTCGCTTATTTCCTGAATCGGCTCAAATCCACGCCTGAAGGTAACAGCAATCTGCTGGACAATTCCATGATCTGTTACGGCAGTGCCATCGGGGATGGGAATCGTCATACGCACCATGATCTGCCGATCATTCTCGCGGGCAAAGGGGGCGGCACAATCAAAACCGGTTTCCATCATCAAGTGCCAACCGAAACA
>NZ_CALFPF010000108.1 GCF_937919775.1 uncultured Gimesia sp. | reverse complement strand
CAGTACTACGGGTAACCGTTCCCATCAAAAAACACTTATGAAATAGGGAGAGGGCAGGCCCGAATGCCATTCTAGCCGAGTAGGGTGAGCGGGAAAGCAATTCGGACGATTCTGTTCTTGTCGATCGCAGTTCTACTCGTTTGAGTATTATTAACGGTAGCTGAAGTCATTCCGCTCAGGCGGCGGTCAATTTGCGACTTGCTTCAGGTTGCGGGGGGGCGAGATTTTTGCGGCGGGGCCGAGGGGGCGGTCTTCCTGGTGCGGGAAGGCTTTGATCGTGGTGATGATGTGTTTCTGCTGTTCGAATTCTTTTCCGCTGACCAGTTTGACGGTCGTTTCCAGGAAGCGGTCGATTTTTGATTCGAGAGGCAGTCCCGTTTTGCGGTCGATCAGGCAGGTGCCGAACGTTTTTCCGCCCCGAATGTGAAGTTGAACCGAGTTGCCTGTCTGATTCATCGGGCTGTTGATTTTCGAGGCGGCAATATCGCCGGCGATGTTGATCGTGGCGGTTTTGTCGTTTAACTCGCGGAGCGTGTATTCGGTTTTGAGGACCATCGGAATCGGTTGCGTCAGGCGGCGGGTTGTCAGCCAGGTTTCGCCTACACGAATCGCGCCCCCTTTGTGATTCTCATCAATGTTATAAGGGAGCAGGCCGATGCTGTCGTCGATGAAATTCGCAATGCCGTCATCGCCCGACGATTCGGAAATCTTGGCGAGCACCGTTTCCCGCTGATCGGGGGCCGTGTTCTGCAGGCAGCGTTGAATGAACTCATCGAAGCCGACCAGTTCGATAATTTTGTTATCGGGGCCAATCCAGAACGAAAATCCGTTTTTCACCAGCCGCTGGTAGGCCTGCACTTCCGGCGGGACCGGGCCGTTCTCGAGGTTCGAATCGTACTCGACCTGTTCTCCGGCAATGTTGTGCGAATATTTCACGCGCGTGTAAAGCACCTTGAACCGCTTGCGGCCGTCCTCCTGGATCTCTTCGACCGTCAGCGCCAGAATCAGTTCCAGCTTCGATTTGCTGTGTGAGATTCCCGCTGCGGAGGCCTGCGAGAGTGTCTGTTCCACGGTTTTGATCATCGGGAACCGCTGGTTGACCGACAGATTCAGTTCCAGGACTTCCACTTTTTCCTGAGTTAACGAGGCGTTCTGTGCATCGATTTTCGGATCGAGCGGTGATGCGGGCACAAAAGGTTCTGCCGGCTCGTTCTGAACTACTTCCGCCAGTTTCTGCTGCCGTTTTTGCCAGAATGACCAGACCGTCCCGCTAAGAATGGCAATTCCCAGCATCCAACTGATAAAACGCTTGCCCAGCATGGCGACATCGTCCAGAATAGATAAATAAAGTTAATGAATCGGTTGCGGGTCAGACTTTTGACAGACGAAAGTTAACAGCATCAGGCATTTAGTGAAAGACGAATTCGAAATGACGGACGCGATTTCATTCAGACAGGGGCAGAGCAGGCACGGGCGGATTCTGATCTTCACAGCGGTTCTGTTCTGGTTTCTACCTTCGCAAAGTGAGGCGGCCGCGCCGCAGGCGAAAACGGCGTCTGCCCGCCCGAATATCGTCTTTCTGCTGAGCGACGACCAGCGGCCGGATACGATCGCCGCACTGGGCAATTCGATCATCAAAACGCCGCATCTGGATCAACTGGTCAAACAGGGGACCAGTTTTACCCGTGCCGTCTGTGCGAATCCGATCTGCACGCCGAGCCGCGCGGAAATTCTGACCGGCGTTGGCGGGTTCCATAACGGGTCAATGGATTTCGGCAAACCGATCAAACCGGAGCTGCCGACCTGGGCCAAAACGATGCACAACGCGGGGTATCAATCCTGGTATGTCGGCAAATGGCACAACGACGGCAAGCCGATTTTGCGCGGTTATGATGAAACACTGGGTCTGTTTACCGGGGGCGGCGGTCGCTGGGCGGTCCCCTCTTATGACGGGAACGGCACGCTGGTCACCGGATATCGCGGCTGGATTTTTCAGGATGACGAACGCCATTTTTTCCCTGAGAAAGGGGTCGGGCTGTCGTCGAATATCAGCGAGCACTTTGCCGACGCCGCGATTGAGTTCATTCAGCGCGAACATACGCAGCCTTTTTTTCTGCACGTCTGCTTCACGGCGCCCCATGATCCGCTGCTGATGCCCATCGGTTACGAACAATATTACGACCCGGACAAGATCCCGGCTCCCGCGAATTTTCTGCCCGAGCATCCGTTCGATCATGGTAACTTCGACGGCCGCGATGAAGCACTGCTCCCCTGGCCGCGGACGAAAAAAATCGTCCAACACGATTTATCGCTGTATTACTCGGTGATTTCGCATCTCGACGCGCAGGTCGGGCGTGTGGTGGAAGCGTTAAAAAAATCGGGGCAGTGGGAGAATACGATTCTGATTTACTCCAGCGATCACGGTCTGGCGATGGGCAGTCACGGTTTGCGGGGGAAGCAGAACATGTATGAGCACACAGTCGGCGTGCCTTTGATCATGGTCGGCCCCGGCATTCCCGCCGACCAGCGTTCGGCCGCGCAATGTTATCTGCGCGACCTGTATCCGACGAGCTGTGATCTGGCCGGCGTGGCGATTCCCGAGACCGTCGAAGGCAAAAGTCTCAAGCCGGTTCTTACGGGCGACAAAACGGCGGTCTATGAGGAAGTCTATTGTTACTTCCGCGACTATCAGCGGATGATCCGCACGGACCGCTGGAAGCTGATTCTGTATCCGCACCTCGATCGGGTGCAGTTGTTCGATCTGAAAAATGATCCGCTCGAACAGCACGATCTCTCTCAAGAGGCGTCGCATCAGGAGCCCCGCGATTCCCTGCTGCACAAGCTGAATGCCTGGCGAAAACAGCAGAACGACGCTTCGCTCACCGCAGCCAGATCGCAGCGGTAAAATCTGCCTGAAACGTGTCGCACTTTGGTGCGAAAATGAGTTTGTTGTGAAATCAATCTGATGGCGCTTGCGTCGACGGTGTTGATTTTACAATCAGAACCGCTGCCGCTCCCGGCGGAATCCATATTTTATAAGTCTATATGAGTATAGGCCTTAAGTGGCCTGTTGGTCGTCTTTGGCACCAAATCGGCATAATTGGCATATTTTACGCTCTTCTCTAAATCGTTCACATCAAATCGCGGGCAGTTACGATTTAGCCAAAAGGGGAGAGTCATGATGATCCAGAATCAAGTCAATTTGTTAAAACGACCGTTTCGCGTCCTGCTTTCGATGGCATTGGTGGGGGGAATTTGCGGGGCACCATTATTGGCGGCCGACAAGTCATCCAAAAAGTCATCGGACCAGCGAAGCTCCAGCAGTTCCAGCAAAAGTGACCGCGGCAGCGCGCAGCGTTCACGCGGTTCTTCAAGTCGCCCCGCTCCATTGCAGAGTTCGAGTCGCTCCCGGAGCAGTCAGTCGAAGTCGCAACCGGCTGCTCAAAAGCAGTCGCGTTCGCCGCGGCTGGAACTCAAAAACTTCTCGGGCAACACGGTTCCGAAAGTAATCGATCGCGGCAGCAGTAAAGATCAGAAGTCGTCCCAGGTTGCACCGAAAACAGTCGCACCCAAAACCACGCGGCCTGATTTCAAGCTGCCTCAGTTCGGGAAGCAAAGTGGACTCAAGCTGGATACGAAAGATCTGAAGCCACGGGTTCCCGACCGCAAGATTCCTGATCGGAAAGTTCCGGACCTCAAAATCCCGGATCGGAAAATTCCTGATTACAGAGGGAACGGCGGAAAATTTGTCCCCAAGCCGGGGAAAAATGTGGTGCAGCCTAAACCGGATCGGGGTAACAACGTATTCAAACCCGGAAAAGGAAACTTCGTTCCTAAACCGGGGAAACAGACAACTCCGGGAAAAGGTATCTCACACGATGACCTCTTCGGCAAACCCGGTCTGAAGCCCGGCAATCAAGGGCACAAACCCGGCGGCGTCGATCTTTCCAAGCACAACAATTTTTCCAAAGGTCAGGGGAAACATTTCGATCCTTCGAAGAAGTGGCTCGGCAAAAACGGCGTGCCTTTGAATAAAGATCTGTTCAAAGATAAAAATATCAAACCGATTCGTCACGATCTGAATAAACAGCTTCAGGCAGGAAAACTGAATTCGCTGATTCACAATAACAATTACAAGAACTGGAACATGAAGAAACAGTTCGAGCTGCACAACAAAGGGGATGTGGCCCGTCAGTTGCATCTGAATCAGAATCTGCTGAAAAATGGCGGCTGGCGGAACCGCAGCCTGTTCGGAAATATGGCGAATTCCTTTACCAAAACCCACTTTGGTGCCTGGTATGCCGGCCCCGGGATGTACCCCAGCTACTGCTGGAGCCCTCACTGGAGTGCCTGGGTTGACTGGTGCTGGTGGGACTGGTGCAATCCGATTTGCGATCCCCGTCCGATCATCTGCCGTCCGATTCTCTGTCAGCCCTGTGTTCCCTGGGTCTGGTACGATTGCCCTGTCTGGCAGCCACTGCCGATCGTGACCTGCGGCACCTGGGTAGACGTTGATCCTTACATCATCAACAGCGGTCTGGATCTGCAGATGCTGGCGGTACGGTTTGTTGACTCCGGTCATGCTGAACAGGAACTCGGACCTCGCTTCCGCGTCTGGTTCCGCAACAACAGCAACGTCGATATCAATGTGCCGTTCAATGTGATGCTGCTGGCTTCCAATTCACGCGAACCGGTGGCAGGAGTGCCGGAAGCGGGATCACGCGTCGATAATATCGCCGCCGGTCAGGTGCAGTCGGTCGATATCCGTCTCCCCTTCGCAGCCAGTCTGCTGTCAACCGACGCCGAAGGAAATCAGATTCCCTTCGAACAACTGCATGTTCTGATCGATGCCCATCGCGAAATCCCGGAAGCATTCAAAGAAAACAACGGTGCGGTGATCGCACGTGTGGATGTGCTGCCCGTTGATCCTGCGTTGTTCTCAACCGACACCGACGTGGTCGTCAGTGGTGGAATGGTGAATCTGGCGGGTGAAGGCTTCGGACCGGAACCGGGCAAAGTGCTGATGTCGCTGAATGGCATGAATTTCGAAGCAGAAATCTACGGCTGGTACGACCTGGGCGTTCAAGTCAAGATGCCCGAACTGCCGCTGGTAGACGTTGCTGAAGCAACCTTCGTTGTGGTTCGCGGCGACGGCGCTGTTTCCAACCCGGTCGAAGTGCAGTTTGCACCACAGATGGCTGCAGTCAGCGTTGAGTAACGGAAGTGTGCGAGGGATGGCTTGGAGCTATCTCAAGTTCCGAACAGGGGGCAGACAATTTGTCTGCTCCCTTTTTTGTTTTTGATAGATAGACCAATCACATTTCACTACAATTCAGATCGTTGATGACGATTCGTTTTGAAGAAAATAACGAGGTCCCGCTCCTGAAAACATTGCTCCACGAATTCTGGCTGTTCGGAATCAAACAGGCGTCCGCCTGTATTTTCGGCGGTTTTCTGCTGGCGATGATGATCATCACGCGGTTCTGGTATCCGTTCGAATTTTTGTACCGCTACGATTTTCTGTTTCTGGCGGCGGTTGCGTTTCAGATCTTTCTGCTGAGCTTTCGGCTGGAATCGCCGCGGGAAGCGGTGGTGATTCTGATCTTTCACTTCGTGGCCACGGTCATGGAACTGTTCAAGACATCCGACGGCATTCGTTCGTGGCAGTATCCGGAACCGTTTGTGATCGGGATTGGAAACGTGCCTCTGTTTGCCGGATTCATGTACAGCGCGGTGGGAAGTTACATTGCCCGCGTCTGGCGCATTTTCGACTTTCGTTATTCCAGTTACCCGCCGCTGTGGAGCACGGTGGTGCTGGTGGCGTTGATCTATGCCAACTTTTTTACGCACCACTACGTGTTTGATATTCGCTGGCTCTTAATTCTCGCCAGCCTGTTCATGTTCGGCAGAGTGACCATCTATTTCCGCATGGATCGCGTACACCGTTCGATGCCTCTGGTTGTTGGCTGGCTGCTGGTCGCGCTGTTTATCTGGTTCGCGGAAAATCTGGCCACGTATTCCAACGTCTGGATTTATCCCTCGCAGAAACATCAGTGGCAGCTGGTTCCGCTCTCCAAGTTGACTGCCTGGTATCTGTTGATGATGCTCAGTTTCGTACTGGTTTCCCTGGTGAATCGTCCGGTCTTAATGCAGGGGCAACCTGCACTGCCGACAGAACCGGATACGAAAATCTGACGCATTGCTGCCAGTCAACTTGATCTCAATCAACGAGTTCCAGCTTGAGTTCTGGTTCCGCTTCCGTAATGGTAATTTTGAGCGGCGAACTGCTCTGGTTCGTGTATTTTTCCGGGATGGCACTTTTCATCGAGACCCCTTGCGGCGTCGATTCATAAGCATTCACCGTCACTTTGTGTTCGCCGGGAATGGCGCCATCATTTTTCTTGAACGTGGTCAACGTAAACTTGCCGGCGGCGTCGGATCTGCCTGAGGCCGGTTTTCTCCCCTTCACGGGATACAGCATGATGGTGGCTTCGGGGACCGGCTTGCCTTGATAGGTAACGACTCCCGCAACGGAAACCGTATCAGGCAGGTTTTCGTCTTTGCTGCCGCTGCAGCCGACACACAGAAACAAAGTGAGCAGAATGAGGACTGGTTTCGCAAAACGATCGATACAAAACATGTGTATCTCCCTAAAAAATCTTCGAAGCGATGTCACGCAAAATCAAATGCGTGATCGAGGTGCGCCATTCCGCAATGCGTTACAGTAACCGGCTAATAAGTGAGTCCGCCGATGGGTAAACCGTCTTGAGGATGCCCCAGTTGCTGATAGGTCAGAAAGTCCATGTTTTCACTCAGAAAATGCACGCTGCCATCAACCATCATAAAATGAGCACCCCCTTCGTGGTAACTGGAAGCGGCAAAGCCATCGACCCAGCCGTGCGCGCCAGAGCTGATTCTGCTCTGTGCATTGCCGTAAACGGCGAAGGGATGATTGATCGGGTACGCCGTGGTCATCGGTGAATGCCAGGCGGCCCAGGAAGACCAGGCGTGAAAGCCGGGAGAATTTTCACCGATAAACAGCACGTTCGTGGTGCCGTCCAGAACGTCGCGCATGCGGATCGTGCGGTTTTCTGTGACCACGCTCCCCCCGCCTCCACTGACGCGGAGTCCCATGCGTCGATCAAACATTCCCTGAGGTAATGGCGAAGTGGCGGCGGTACGGTCATAACCACTGCCGTCGACGCCTTTGTAAGTGGTCACGGCAATATCATTCCGCGAAGCGGTGGGGCAGCTCGCCGGGAAACACCAGTTGGACCAGACGAGATTGCCGCCGCTCACGCGGTTGGGGGTCGGGTCGCTGGGACAGCGATAAACGGGCAGGGGAGTTTGTGCGATCGTCAGATTGCCCGCGTCGACAATATTTCCGCTGAAATTGATCTGATTGTAAAGGGGCGCCTGATCGATATTCGGTAAAATCAATGCGCGCCAGCCAAACGAATTGCCGGTATCGCCGTGGCTGATGGCAAACACCTGATGGGTGTCGTGGTAGTTATGCATGGCCAGACCCATCTGCTTGAGATTATTTTTGCACTGACTCCGACGGGCCGATTCTCTGGCCTGTTGCACGGCCGGCAGCAGCAGAGCAATCAGAATGGCGATGATGGCGATGACCACCAGCAGTTCAATGAGCGTGAATCCACGATTTCGAAAGATGTTGTTTTTCATCTTTTTGCCCTCTCAAGCAGATTGAAAATGCAACACAGGCCCGCCTGAAACGTGGCGCTCGGAATGACGTGCGAAGGCCTGGCAGCGAATGATAGGAAATTAATTAAACATACTTCGATAGGCTGATCATTTCTGTCTCTGAATCAATGTGTTGGTCAAATTTCTGTTTCTTGTAACTTTCCCAGTGTCGTGCCGTGATAAACTTCGGCGGGCATGACGTAGGAATCGGAGGTCTCAATCGGAAGTTCGCCGCTGCGCATCTGGTTCAGCAGCTCGGCGGCACGGCGCCCCAGTTGCGATTCATTCACCGTCACCGAGGCAATCTGCTGCTGCAGCACGCTATGTCGAATCTTGTCGCCGACACCGATGAGCGAGATGTCTTCGGGCATCCGCAGCCCCATCCGGGTCAGGTCCAGGTAGAGTCGTTCTGCCATCGAATCAAAGGTGGTAAAAATCGCCGTCGGGCGGTCTGGTTGATTCATCATGCGTTGTAAGGCGTCTGTGATCTCTGCAGCGAGTTCCTGCATGTCAATCACACCGTCTGCGCCGAAGTAGCAGCGGTCTTTGGATAATTCACAACCGCCTTCAGCGAGCGCTTGCTGAAAACCGTCCAGATACAGGTCGGTGGTTTGAGTGCAATGCGGGGCGAAAAAGGCAACACGACGGTGACCGCATTCGATCAGCGATTCTCCTGCCAGCCTGCCGATCTGCTGGAAGGGCAGTCCCAGCAGGGGCGCGATAATTCCTTCCACGGGCCGGTGGCAGAGGACCACCGGGATGCCCGCTTTCTGGAGCTGGCGAATCTGATACGCGGGAGTCGGGGGAGTGCTGGCGGGCACGATGGCCACGCCCCCCACCTGATTGTCAATCAATTGCAGGATCACATTTCCCTGCTTGTCGATATTATTGCGGGTGCAGCAGACCAGCATCTGGTTTTGCGATTGGCTGGCCGCCTCTTCAAAGCTGTGTTGCAGAGAAGGGTAATACCCGGATAAGACTTCGGGAATGACCAGCGCCAGAATATCCAGCCCGCTGGCAACGCGCTGACGTGCGTCTTTATGGACGAAAGTTCCTTTGCCCTGAACCCGGCTTACTAATCCTTCCCGTTCCAGCATGCCCATCGCCTGCCGGACGGTGCTGCGGGCGCTGTCAAACAGGTTTGCCATCTGCTGCTCGGAAGGGAGTGCCGTCCCCGGCAGAAGCTGCCCTTCCCGGATCTGTTTTTTGACGTGTTCCTGAATGCGTTCGTATTTGGTACGGGTGGAAACAGCTTCCCCCTGATCAGCCAGCGTGGTGGTTCCAAATAATTTGTTCTGGGATAACAAGTTCACAGCATCCGTTTCGTACAGAGGCGATTTTGATTCAGAATCAGAATAGAAGTGAAAGGTACGTACAACAGGGTACGAATTTCTGAAATGTATGGTACAACTGAATTAATGTGTGTCAATCAAAAAATGAAAAATTTCAGTTTGAATTTGATGATGTCTAAGGGGTGTTTGCCGCTGCCATCAGTTAAGAGTCGCAGAGATCCCGTTGTGCTTAATAAATAAGTAGGTACAATGGCCATACGATGTAAGTGTTTCTGTTGATGCCGGCCCGGGGCTTTCCGGACAGGAAATCGGAGAATTCTGTTGGGGAATCGGCTGCGCTCTGCCTATGATGAAGTGAGAAAGCGGTGTGAGTGAGCTTCTGGAAAGACAGGTTTGTTCAGACGGTTCCGCCGCCAGTGATCTGACAGAACCGGTTCGCGGGAGCGGATCAATCGGGAGCAGCTTTCCGGTGTACTGCTGAGAAAATTCGGTCTTCCCGGCATTCGTGGCGGAATCCTGCTTGCATCCCGTGAAAAAACTGTTTCTACTATTTAAGTAGTGTATATTGCGAAAATTCCTGCCTCC
>NZ_CALFPF010000107.1 GCF_937919775.1 uncultured Gimesia sp. | reverse complement strand
GGAAATGTATGGTCAAAATAATAGAATCCCTTTTAATTCTGAAATTGAGCGAGGGTATAAAAGAATTCAGGGACTGTCATTCCAGTTTACATAAAAGGTCCCAGTCTTCATCTAAGAGTCGATCCACCCACGGATGGGACTCAATTCTCAGTCTGATTCGCTTCAGTACCGGGATCAACCGGTCTGGAGGATTCTCAATCACTTCATAGATGCTTTTGTCTTCATTCCAGCAACGCCAGTACCAGTAAGCAGCATGCGACTCTTCTCCCTCTGGAAAAAGAGACGCTGCCACCTCAGCCGCATGCCTGCTGGTGATTTCAGAGAACCCCTGAGCCTGTCCATCCACCTGAGCCTGTCCGTTCAGACGTAAAGGACATGCATGCAAGAGCAGCATCAGGCAGAATGCCTCTTCAAGCATTGGCGGTTGAGGAAACAAATCCTGCACCAGTGCTTTGTGAAATTGACTGGGCGAAACAGAGGGCTTCATTTGAAAGCCTGCTAAATATAAATTTGGCAAGGAAATAATGAAAACGTATCAGAAACCGTTTTCTCTCCGGCCAGATCTATTTCAAAACGTGTGGATCAAGCCAGACGGCATTTGCTCCGTAAGCTTGCCCCGGCGATTCGGTTCGAATTTCCAGTCTATTAATATTCTTGACAGAAACGTTACAGAAGACCGCTTCCCCTCGAACGCGGATGAGTGGTGATTTCCAGAGAACCCTGTCATCTCCGAATACCGTAAATGTAACGGAACGGCGTACTTCAGATGTATGATCCATGAGGGCCACGCCGGTCACAAAGGTTTTGTATTGACCATCTAACTGATAACGCACGCGTGCAAAACCATTATTAGGTGGATGTAGTCCCAGGCCATTGGGAAACTCAATCTGATTGACGGTAAACATTCCCTGGCCATTTCCACTCTCTCCATTTTTTCCGAAAGGCCACGGACCTGGAATGAGATCCTGTTCCTGCATGTGATTGAAATACCGGAGGGGCATCTCGCTTAACCTGGCATTCAGCACCGTTCGATCTGCTCCGATAGACTGAGGCCACACTTGGCTATACAGGTCATAAGCGTGCATTTCCAGTTCCTGCTTTGTCAAACCTTTCTCTTGATCAGCTAACTGATACCAGCCATTGGCAACTGCCAGCAGCGCACCTGAATTATTTGAATTCGCAAGCTCCTGCTTCGCCAGGGTTTGATATTCCGCATCATCCCCTCTGGCAAGCCAGAACAGTCCCTCTTTCCAGTTATTCAACTTTAAGGCGACAAACTTTCCATAGAGAGACGCTGCGTTCGCGTCGTTCGGATCCTTCTGCAGTTTTTGATGAAATTTTTCTACATCGCGATATTCGCGCGCTAGGATAGTACAGCGTTGTTTTAAACTGTTCGCCAGTGTAGAGGCGTGGTTGTTCTCTGATGACTTCCCGATTTTGACGGCGAGAGCAGCGATCTTCACAGCGGCCGTATAATCGCCTGTTTTAATCGCAGCCTGACTGGCGTTGATTGCGTCAAACGCCACTTCTTTCAGATATCCCTGGGAAGGTGCCGACTTGGCTTCCTGTAAAAGCTGCTTGTATTTCTCATTGAAATCGATGTTCTCTGCAGGGGGAAACGCCTTCAGAACCTGAGTCCCGCCTGGAATGACCAGGATCCACAAGATTACAAAAAGCGTCTGAACGAGAAACCGATTTTTAAGCGTGAACATTTCTGAATCCGATCGCGAGTTTTGTTGGACTGTCGTGCAACATAAACAAAGAGTACGGTTGCTATCTTAGGCAAATCATTCTGACATTCCAAGCTTTTGATCAACGTATTAAGCCGGGATTTCTCATTTGGGTTAGAAAGTTAAAAAGGTATCAGCGACAAAAGGCACTGCCGATTGTGTTGTAATGATTGGCGTGCATACGAGTGCCCTCCGTTGGGTTCCGCTCGCCCTGCGCGCTGTCCCACGCGTTCGCTGCAAGAGATTTGTTGTCCCAGCGCTGCCAGCTCACGTATAACGCCGACGACTGCCGTTGATGCCCGACACGGTTAGTATCGCGTGGAAAATCACAAGTGGGACAGCGGAGATAAAAGGGAGTGAACTCTTCGCGCCCAGAAATTAATTTACTCATAATAACAGGTACTGAGCTGACACCTTTTATACCACCTTATTATACTTGTAATATAACAACTGGTACCGTCCGTGGGGGCAGGTCATGCGAACTAGTACGATTTACTTACTCATTATTATGATGTTGGCAATTGCGATATTCGCCTTATCTAAGAGTAAAGAATCTCCATCCACTTATGAATGGCTTCTCCCGCATGAGGGTTTTGTTTTTGAGGTAGCCTTCAGCTCAGGTGGCAAGACAGTGGTTTCGGCCAGCCATGATGGCACAGCACGTCTTTGGGATGTAGTCAGCGGTCAACCAATAGGGGAACCACTCAAGCATCAAAAATCAGTACATGCGGTGGCCTTTAGTCCTGATGGGAAAATGGTAATAACCGGAAGTTTTGACGGCACAGCCCAACTATGGGATGCCACTAACGGTCAACCGATCGGTAATCCACTCATGCATCAAGATGGTGTTCTATGGGTGGCTTTCAGCCCCGATGGTAAGACCGTACTCACTGCATGTTTTGATAATACGGTGAGGCTCTGGGATGTTGTCAGCGGTCAGCCAACAGGGGAAACTCTGAAACATAAAGGGCGTGTTTCAGTAATGTCATTCAGCCCAGACGGAAAAATTGTGGCAACAGGTTCGGGTAACAATGTGCAGTTGTGGTGTGCTGTTAGTGGTCAACCAAAAGGAAGGCCGATCATTCATGGTTCCTCTGTCAATGCATTGGCATTCAGCCCTGATAGTAAGACGATTGTCACCGGGAGTCTGGACAATCATGCGTATCTTTGGGATGTTGCCAGCGGTCAGCCAAAGGGGGAATCACTCAAACATCAAGGGCTGGTAATGGCAGTGGCTTTTAGCCCTGATGGCAAAGTGGTGATAACCGGAAGTTTTGACGGCACAGCACAACTGTGGGATGCTACCAGCGGTCAACCAATAGGGAATCCACTCATGCATCAAGAGTCAGTACATGCGGTGGCCTTTAGTCCTGATGGCAAACGAATCATTACGGCAAATAAAAACACCGCGCGTCTGTGGGATGTTGCCACAGGCAAACCATATGGGGGAGCTCTCATACATGATGATATTATAAAAGCAGTGGCCTTTAGCCCTGATGGGAAAATGGTGATAACCGGAAGTTTTGACGGCACAGCGCGCCTGTGGAAAGTGCCTTAGCCTTTCCAATCAGAAAAAGGTATCAGCGACGAATGGCACTGTCGGTTGTGGTGTAATGATTGCGTGCTTACGAGTACCCTCTGTATGCGCGACTGCAGCCGGTGCGGCGTTGTGTTAAACGCCGGCAAATCAGATCGCCGCCTGTGAAGTGGGACATCGGCCCGGGGGTCTATCGAACCGCGCGTCATCAAACGCAGACGCGGAACTGATTCACAAACGCAACCACTCAGACAGGTGCTCAGAGACCGTTTACTTAACAATCTCACTTGAATCAACATAGAACTCAACAGTACCATTGAATCCTGGAACCTTTTATCCACCCGCCCTTTGCTCCACTCGATGGACAAAATGAGAACCACCATGCGTACGATCTTCTGTTCCCTGTTGTTTGTGATCACCTGCACCGCCAGCGTTGCCGCTCAAGGTGATGCCAGAATTCCGACGGGGGAGAAACCCGCGGCGCGGCTCAAGCTCACGCTGGGGGAACCGCATGTGATCGTGCGGGGGATTCGTCCGGAAGAGCGGCTCTGGGGGCCGTACCAGTTTCCGCGGCCTTATCGGCTCGGTGATCGGTTTGTGGTTTCCGTCCACATCACTGACGACAACATCAGTAATTACGGCGCGAAGGCTCTCTGGTTTGAAAGCCGCGATGAGGGACAGACCTGGAAAGAGGTCGCTGAGTCGGTTGTCCAGGAGTGCGGTCTGTTGCTGCCGAACGGTGACCGGGTCTACTTTCCCCCGGAATCGGGCGTCGATGTGAGCAAGTACAAGATGACCCCCTGGAACAAATACACGCCTGCCTATGATTTCTCAAAACAGGCAGAGGAAGGGACGCTGCCGATTCCCGATGGGATGACCTTCTGGATGGGGGGCACGACGATCAATGCGTTTAACGCCGACCGCCTGCCGCCCAGTCTTTCTCAAAAAGAATGGACTCTGTATCGCATTCCCGCAGGACAGACGAAACCCATGCTGGAACGTGCCCGGGTGGACTGGCCGTACCTGACGCGGGTGGTCCACGTCAGCCACAATGGAAAAAAGATCCTGAAGTCGATCTTCCCGCGCGGCAATCCGAAGCGCGGCCCCGACGGGGCGATCTGGGTCAGCGTCTTTTCGGGCGAAGGGCATCTCAATCCCGAAAACGGGCAGTACAGTCCCTACTACTCTGCGGAAATCTTTCGCTCCGAGGACAACGGCCGCACCTTCCAGCGACGATCTCACCTGGAATATGAAGCCGACGGCCACGCGTTCCCCTACAAGAGTGGCGGATTCAGCGACAGCGATTTTGAATTCATGCCGGACGGCTCAATCGTCTGGTTCCTGCGGTCGACCTGGTATTCCTCCACCGGCAAGGAATGGGACCCGATGTATATGACGCGTTCGACGGACGACGGGCGGACCTGGTCGAAGCCCGTCCAATTCGACAAGGTCGGTATCCTGCCGCGATTGTGCCGACTTGACTGCGGCGTGACACTGTTGTGTTATGCCCGTCCGGGCACGTTCGTGCGGGCTGTGCTCAACGATAGTGGAACAAAGTGGACCGAACCGCTGGTGGTCATGACGCCCGGTGATCGAAGCGGGTTGGCCAACAAACCAGTTGCCGATCCGACCTTCCACGACTGGGACGGTTCCTGCAATAATCCGGAGATCGTACCCCTCGACAAGAACAGTGCCCTGCTCTTCTACAGCGATTTTTACTACCCGGATGAGACCGGCGTAAAACGGAAGACCATTCTCTGCCGGAAGATTATGGTGGAGTGAGAGGTTGGCCAAGGTGTCTGTTCATTCCGCTGCTGCAGGGGTCAGACCCTCAATGATTCCTGCAAGTAGCTCCCGATTGAAAATAATCAGGCCAGGCAGAGGCTACCGGAATATAGACTCAAAATCGTACTTCTGTTATATTCAGCATGAACAAGTATAAAACTATGATTACAATGTTCAACTCTTGCTCTACTGGCACGTCACGAAACCTTCGCAGGGATCGTTAAGGCCTCCGCTATGAGCCGGCCGAGCTGATTCTCGAACAACCGGAGAGAAATCGTGAATCTGATTGACGGACGTAAATCCAGATGAGACCACATCTGCGAAACTGTCTGATTCTGTGCGTATTGACTCTCATTGTTTACGCGCAAACATGTTCGTTCGGGTTCGTGACGATTGATGATCCGTCCTGGATTGTCAACAACTCATTCGTCAATTCGGGAGTCAACTCCACGAACGTGCGCTGGGCGTTCAGTTTGAACACAGTCGATGAACTCTCCAACTGGATGCCTCTCACGTTTCTCTCGCTCATGATCGATGCGCAGATTTTCGGTATGGGGGGAGGCGGTTTTCATCTGACGAACGTCATTTTGCATTGTGTCAGTGCATTATTGTTGTATGCGGCACTCGTGCAGATGACGGGGGCTGCCACCAAATCTGCGATCGTGGCAGCGCTGTTTGCCGTGCATCCCTTACATGTGGAATCCGTCGCCTGGGTCACAGAACGCAAAGATGTGTTGAGTTTGTGTTTTGGTCACGCAGCCATTTGGGCCTACGCGATCTATGCTACCGGATCGCGGAAGAAATATTATCTGGCATCCGTCGCGCTGTTTCTGTGCAGTTTGCTCTCCAAGCAAACTCTGGTCACGCTGCCTTTCCTGTTATTGCTGCTGGATTACTGGCCATTGCGCCGTACCCCTGCCCTCGCGAACGCTCACAATGCGGCCTCAGGCGAGGAACAATCCGCTGGTGTTTCCTGGCGTCGGCTGGTCATCGAGAAAATCCCGTTCCTGATTCTGACGGTTCTGTTCTGCGGATTAGCCCTGTTTTCACAGGCGAATCCTATGGAGTTTTCTGAACAGTTTTCGATGCCGCATCGCGTGCTTAACGCAGTCACCTCTTACACGGAATACGTGGGGAAAATGTTCTGGCCGGCGGGTCTGAGCGTATTCTATCCTCACCGCACGATTTCTCCGCTCGCGGGCATTTTTGCGTCCGTGTTCCTGTTGCTGGCGTGTGTGTTGGCGTTCTTGTGGCGTCGGCGCAAACCCTATGTTTTCACGGGTTGGTTCTGGTTTCTGGGAACTCTGATTCCGGTGATCGGTCTGGTCCAGATCGGCATGCAACGCATGGCCGATCGTTATACCTACCTGCCGTTGACTGGGCTTTTTCTGCTCGTCGTCTGGCTGGTCGATGATCTGGTGCGGGGAAGTACGCTGCGGAAGTGGGTCTTGCCGTTGATCACGGTCCTCTCCATCCTGTTGCTGGCGCTGGTCGCATTTCGGCAGACGACACTCTGGGGCGATAACGTGGCGCTTTACGCACATGGACTGGCCGCGACGGAAGAGAATGGCAGGATGCACCAGATGCTGGCCGTTGCTTTGTGGGAGCGGAAAGATATGCAAGACGCATTACGGCACTTTGAAGAGAGCGCCCGGTTGATGCCTCATAATCACATAGTCTACGCGAAGTGGGGAAGTCTACTGCGCGAGATGGGACAGACCGATGAAGCCATTCAGAAACTGATGCGCGCGATCGAAATCAACCCGCGAAATGCACCCGCTTATTTTACGCTGGGCAGAATCTGGGAAAGCCGAGGCAGTCTGGACAAGGCCCGTGAGTTGTATGAAGCCACACTGCTGCACGACCCGGGTTTCGAGAGCGCCTACTATAATCTGGGACTCATTCATTTGAAGGAGGGCCGGCAGCCAGAGGCGATTGCTTCGTTCCAGCGGGCACTCGCGATCAATCCGCGACATGCTTCCGCTCATAACAATCTGGGTGTAATTTATCTGTTCCAGCAGAAATTCGGTCAGGCGAAATTTCATTTTGAAGAGGCACTGCGCATCGACCCCCAACTCAAGCAGGCAAAACAAGGCCTCGAATATATGAAATCGCAAACAAACGGTTCTGAATGAGGCAGCGTCTTGACCGAGACGCTCTTCCGTCGAAGGCTTACTGTATCAAGGTAGTCGAACGTCAGCAGCAGTGCCCCTCGGCGGCATATTTCTCGAACCAACTTGTAATCAGATATTCCTTCCCGGACCGGCGGGTGGTCATCTACGGTCCTCATTCTGGTAGAGGGGCCTTGTCTGGTCTTATTAAACTTGCAGATTGAGGCACACTGCAGCGCACCAGTGTACCTCATCCTTCATTGTTGCCTATGTAAAACTCTCCACCGATGACACTCGCTCGATATTCCATAATGTCGAGCCCTTTACCGCTTCTCAGTGGAGACCGATTCTTCAGGGCAATGGGATCAATACCTGTGCCGTTATCACAGACTTCCAGAGTGATTCGATCCTGCTCCTGCATCAGAGTGATTGTAATCTGGCTGGCGTGGCCATGGCGCAGAGCATTATTGAGCGATTCCTGAACGATCCGATATAACTGTGTTGATATGGTATTGTCCTGAAATTCGACTGAATTGTCGCAATGAAACTGGCAATGAATCTGCTGTTGCTGATTGGTTGTCTCA
>NZ_CALFPF010000106.1 GCF_937919775.1 uncultured Gimesia sp. | reverse complement strand
TATGTTAGTTATCTTACCAAAGTGTTAACACCAACATAATCGTCCCTCCGAAATATATTCCTGCCATAACAGGGTCCTGCCACAAAAGGAGTTTCTGATGCTGAAGCTTTTCCCACAAAAGGTTTCGAACTGTGAAACCGGTAGCCGTCGTCAATTTCTGTTGGAAGTTGGTGCGCTCAGTGCGTTTGGAATCACTCTGGATTCCATGATGCGCGGCCAGGCTCGTGCTTCGGAGAGTGAATCTGGTGCGCTGGCAGATCCTTCCAACGACACAAACTGCATTCTGATCTGGACACGTGGCGGCACGAGCCATCACGATACCTTCGATCCCAAACCAAATGCCTCCGCTGATGTGCGTGGCGATTTCTCTGCAATCAGTACCGCGCTGCCCGGTTATCAGTTTTCTGATCAACTGCCGCTGTTTGCAAAACACGCCAACGAGTTCACTATCATGCGGAACCTGAATCCGCAAAATGGTTCGCACTCGACAGCCGATGCCTTCATGCTTTCCGGACACAAATTCAATCCGTCGGTTACCTATCCCTGCTATGGTGCCGTCATTGCGAAAACCAAAGGTTTCAAAACCAACATTCCACCACATATCCAAATCGGAAATCATGTAGACCGTCGTTTCAATGGCGGCCTCGGGGGTTATCTGGGCCTGCAGTACAATCCATTCGAAATTCCCGGCGATCCGAATGCCGGTAACTTCTCAGTGCGTGATATTTCTCCCCCATCGGGAATTTCGATTGATCGCCTGAAACGACGTCAGCAGGCTTTGCAGGTCATCGATACTCTGCAGCGTCAAACAGATCAGAATCAGAACGCGTTTGAAGCGTCCGACGCTCACTATCAGAACGCCTTCAGCATGATCACGTCTGCCGATACACAGCAGGCCTTTGATCTCAGCAAGGAATCGGACAAGACCCGCGACGAATATGGTCGTCATTATCTGGGTCAAAGCTGTCTTCTCGCCCGCCGACTGATTGAATCGGGCTCACGTTTTGTGACCGTCAGCAGTGGTGGCTGGGATACACATACCAATAACTTTAAATCGCTGCGTGGTTCGCTGCCCCCGTTTGACCGGGCTTTGACGTCGCTGGTGCTCGATCTGAAACAGCGAGGCATGCTGGATAACACGCTGGTTGTCTGGCTGACCGACTTCGGACGGACGCCCGTCATCAATTCAGCCGCCGGCCGTGACCACTGGGCCACCGCATCAACGATGATGATGATCGGTGCCGGAACTCCCGCCGGTCAGATCGTGGGTGCCACCGATGACATCGGTTCTCGACCGGTCGGAAAAGAATACTATCCCGCAGATGTTGCGGCTTCCATTTATACAAAGCTGGGAGTCAACCTGGATCACTACTTTGTCTCTCCCGAAGATGGACGTCCTCTCATTGTGAACGAAGGCCAGCCCATTCCGGAATTGATGGGGTAAGATTCGAACCCTCACTCCTCACTTATTCGACAGTGATGGCCCCTGCGGACTTTGTCCTGAGGGGCGTCCCTGTTTCTCAGGCACTCTCTTTGATCTTTATCAGGACAAACCGATGCGCTGTCTCACTTATTCATTACTGACTCTGGCTCTGTTATTCTCAACATCAATCCGGCTGAATGCCGCCGATGAAAAGAAAACTCCGCCGCCGTCAAACATCGGTTTCCGTCAACTCGTCGCGTTTAAACCCGCCGCCGTTCAGCAAGGCGATAAACGAAAAATTCAGCTGCACAGCAGCTACACCCTGGATGGCACGCATTCTGTCTTTTTCGATCAGCCAGGAATCAAGATGACCTTTGCTGAACCTAAACCCAAAGAAGCCCCTCGTCGCGGCCGTGGCTCGGTAGGCACACCGTTTGACTTCGATATCGAAGTTCCCCAAGATCAGCCCGCGCGTATTTATGAATGCCGCGCCGCCACAGATCAAGCCGTCTCCAGCGTGACGCATCTGCTGGTCACGCCGTATCCGGTAATCGAAGAAGTCGAAAAGAAAGACAACAGCACGTTCGATACCGCGCAAGTCGTCACGCTCCCCTCAACCGTCTGTGGGATCTGCGAAAAAACGGAAGATGTCGACTGCTTCAAATTCACCGGCAAAAAAGGACAGGAAATCACGATCCAGGTTTATGCCCAGCGCGTGACGGAAGCCATTCACACCATGCAGACATCCGGCGTGTATCTGATGGATTCCATTCTGACTTTATACGGACCACAGAAACAGATCGTTGCTCAGAACGATAACTTCGTTAAATCCGATTCGCTGATCACCTATAAGTTACCCGCCGATGGGGAATACGTCTTCGAAATTCGTGACGCCCGTTATGTCGGCTCCGGAAAATATGCCTACTGCATCGAAATCA
>NZ_CALFPF010000105.1 GCF_937919775.1 uncultured Gimesia sp. | reverse complement strand
CCGAATATTCAAATTACCAGAAAGACGTGATCAAACGCTACTATGATAATCGTGAATCGATCGATCAACAAAAGCTCTCCGAACTTTGTACCAACCTGTTTTTGACCGAAGGTAAGAAAAAAGAAAAACTTTGGGAAAAGGCCCGTGAAATCATGGAACGTCTCAATGTACCCCCCTCACGCATTAATCATGTTCTCAAATCTGCTGACCCCGCGGTCCTGGCAGAAGTGGTACAGGATCTTGAATCGGGCGCGATTGGTTGAGACAGGCACAGAGTGTTTGAACTCCGTCAGTCGATGGCGTCTTCCAGAGTGACACAAAGTTCCTGAGGGACAGCCACATCTTTGCTGACGCTACGGTTTGCAGTAACAGTGTAAACCGCAGCCGTTAAAGTCATGATCGACGCAGACGTATAGAACATGGGAACGATTCCCCAGGTGTCGATAATAGTTCCCAGAATGGGAGCAAAGATGATGGCTCCGGCGTCGAAAAAGCCGAGTACAATGGTGGTGCCGGTGCCTCGATAGTGCTTGGGGAAAGATTCGGTTCCCAGTGAAACTACTGCGGGGAAGAGCAGGGCATGTCCAAATCCACACAAAATGGAAGGGCCAATCAATTGCCATTCCCGTGTGATGGAAGGGAGAATGAGATGTCCGATGGCGTGTCCCATCAGACCCAGCGTAATCATTGAGTTTCGACCGACCGTCTCACCCCAGCGTCTTGTCAGAATTCGAATGAAAAAGGCAGAGACAGCGTAGCCGGCAAAAAACGTCCCAATTCCTCCCAGCCCGCGCTGAGTAACAAAGCGGGTTAAAAAGACACTCACGACCGTAAAGCTGAGCCCCATCATAATAGCGACGACGACCACCTGGCCGGGCCAGTAGCGGAACAGCAACTGGTGGGCGGCTGGCGTTACCTTGGGCCTGCGATGAATGTCATTGCGCGTGACTGCAAGGACAATGGCAAAGTAAAATACCCCCAGAATCGCAGGGATGCCAAACAGGGCATAAAACTGGTCATTTCCGGGTGGAAACCATTTAAGCATAAAGTCACTGGCCTGGGTTCCGAGAACCATTCCGACAAAGCCGCTACTGCCCAGGCTGCCAATGACTTCCGTTCTGCGATGATGCGGGACGCGTTGCTGAATGTGCACGACGGAGCAGGTAAACATCCCTGCAATTCCTGTCGCGAAGAATGTCCTTAACGCGAAGATTTCCCAGCCCAGTGATCTGCAGTATGCCATTCCGCCGGCACCGATCACAAAAATGACTGCGGAGAGAGCCCAGAGTCGTCTCACCCCGTAGCGGTCAATACCCTGACCCAGGAAGAAGCGGGCAATTAATGCCACGAAGACGCCACAACTTACAATATCACCAACGAGTTCTTCGGTTCCGCCCAGGTAGGTAATCAAATCTGCAAAGCGAAACGTGAGGGCATTCGCGGTAACCAATAGGACATTCGCCAGATAACAAAGCCAGAACAGCCGGTTATAGATGGGCTCCTCGTCATCAGTGGGAACTATCGGGGTAATAGACATGTGATTTTTTTAAATAAGGTTGGGGCACTTTGCCGTAATTAAGAATTCCCGCACGCGGGCCCGTTGATCAGAAATCCCGGGCAGGGGAAAAAGTTCCACGATCTTTGACTCGTGTACATGAGACCGACAGGGGAACAACCTGTAGACACCACAAAACGGATCTAAGTTCGTAATCCTGAGGAGGGCAGAGACTTTCATTCAGCAGAATGCGATCAAATGAAAAAAGTACACCGGACCCTTCACGGCCATTTTAGCAGACAGGCACTCATCCGTCTAAGGGAGAAATATGAAACTTTGCAGTAGATTCGCCAGAGCCGCAAATAATTGTTGTGATTTTGCGTCCCCATTTGATGGTTTAGCGAAGCGGATAGCCCTGATTTGCTGAATTATCCACCGAAAGCGCTGTAGCGCCTGATTCCCCGCTGAAACGCGATGCGATTTAAAGAAAACAGAACGCCGATCCAGACAACTTCAATGGACAATTCGAAAATGAGTTCCTGATGCGAATATTTTCCCAGAATCACCGTTCCCGGGAAATAAGCCAGGTATTTAAACGGCAGCATTTGCATCCAAGAACTGAGAGGCTCTGGAAATAGATCAAGCGGAATCATATGTCCGGAAAGAAAGTAGTTTAACATCATGTAGATGAAGATCAGCGAACTGACTTCCAGAAACCAGAACGCAATGAGCCCGATCAGTGATTCAATTAAGAAACCGACCAGGAACGCCATCATCAGTGACAGCATCCACACCGTGATCGTAAAGGCGTCTGGCCAGCCCGCAAAGTAGTGGCGGCAGAGATAAAACACAAGAATAAACGGACCGAGGGCGACAAGATAATAAACCAGTTTATGAGCCACGCGTGCCCAGAACAGATACCCCAGCATATCGATGGGTTGTATTAAGTATTTCTTGATGGTGCCGTCCCGCACATCGTTGGCAATTCCGTTGGCCAGTCCCGGCATACTGGAAAACGCCCGTCCTACCATCACCAGCAGGTAATAGGCAACCATTTCGTGGTAGCTGTAACTCTTGATGGACTTAATGGGAGAACTGGTATGAATTCCATAAATGGCTCCCCACAGGAAAATTTGAGTCACAATGGGAAGGAAACGAATCAAAGTGGCAAAGACGAAATCCCCCCGGTAGACGAGTCGCTCTTCCACAGACGTCGTTAAGATAATCCAGTTGGTTCGCAGGCTGGCGATCATATTCTTGATATCAAAAAGTTGTGCTCAAAATACTGAGGCAGACAGATCTGCCGTTCGGGTCTACTTCAGAGATCGATTTTAATCGGATGTAGAATGCAGCACATTTTTCTCGTTTTGAGCTTGGGCCGCTTCATTTTTTTGTTCGGTGAAAACTTCCGCGATGACTTCTTCCAGAGGTCTTTCCTGAACACCTACGTCCAGAATACGATACCTGGAAAGCAGGTTAGTGAGAATTTCCGGTATTTTATTTCGCGGGACTTTCAGTTTGACATGCGGTGCTTCACATTCAATGACTTCTCCCCACTGTGAAAAGTCCCGGGGCATATCATCGCCGTCGAACTGGACGTCCATGATTTTATAGTTGCTGAACCGATCGAGAATATCACTTAAAGGACCATCGTGTTTGATACGGCCCTGATTGATGATGATGGCACGTTTGCAAAGTGCTTCCACATCTTTCATGTAGTGACTTGTCAAAACGACGGTGGTTTTCTGTTCGACCTGATAGTATTTCAGGAACTCCTGCACGCGCCGTTGAGAAACCACGTCCAGACCGATCGTCGGTTCATCGAGCAGTAAAACATCCGGTTTGTGGAGCAAGGCAGCGATGAGCTCCATCCGCATGCGTTCCCCCAGTGAAAGTTCCCGCACCGGTTGGCCGATCAGATGCCGCACTTCGAGCAGGCTCGTCAATTCATCAAGGCGGCGTGTGTATTGTTGCGGATCGATCCGGTAAATTTCTTTGTGCAGGCGAAATGATTCCTGGGCTGGCAGATCCCACCAGAGCTGGTTTTTTTGCCCCATCACCAGCGAAAACCGGCGGCGGTACTCATTTTCACGTTTCCAGGGGACATACCCCAAAACGGTTGCTTCGCCGGCCGAAGGGAAAATGAGCCCGGACAGAAGTTTAAGGGTGGTGGTTTTACCGGCACCATTCGGGCCGAGGAAGGCAACGATTTCACCCTGTTCAATGGAAAAACTCACATCAGAAACAGCGTGAACCGTTTTATAATCGCGCCGCCACAGCCCTTTGAGAGAAGCAAAGACCCCCTCTTTTTTTTGATAGACTTTGTACGTTTTTTCAAGATTTTTGACGACGATGGCATTCATGTCGTCATCTTACGGTACCCGTGGTTTCCGGTCGAGCGACAAAGCACAGGTTTCAAAAAAAACAGAAGCGCCAATCATGTCTGACAGGATTGGTCTGGGGCTGGCAGCTGGCGTATCATTCTTCCTGTTTTGAGAGGGCTTTGCGGATTTGGCAGGCGATCAAGGGGTCACACATCGCCGCAGTTGCCAGGTGAGTCGCTTGTGCGCCGGCGGCAAGAAACTCTTTGACATCAACGGCAGAGCTGATACCTCCACAGGAGATCAGATCGGGACGGAAAGCCCCCGCAGGCAGTTCCTGAATCAGTTCCGTGAAGATTTTGAGTTGCGTGAGCGATGCTTCTTTCGTTGCTGCACCACAGATACCACGCTGTTCGCCTCCAAACAGTAATTTTCCCTGATCATCGCTGACTGAGGTTGCCACGCTATTGGTCATTACGATGCCTGAAGCGTAGGGTAAGATTGCCTGCAGGAATTCCTGAGCCTGTGTTTTGTCAGGCACATGTCCGATCTTGATAAGATAAGGGACGGAACCTGTCACCTCTTTCACGCGGCTGGCAACCAGGGATGCGGCCTCTGGTTGCTGATAAAGCTGGCCATCTCGCGTGCAGACGTTCGGGCAGGAGAAGTTGGTTTCAATACAGTCGGCCCCGCTTTGAATGGCCCACTGCGCGCACAATGCATAATCGTCGGCTAAATCTTCCAGCGACCACCCGGGCTGTAGACTGCCGACCACAGAGACGGACAGGATTTTTTCAGCGGCAAGCCGAGTTCGGGTTTGTTCGATGTCTTTTCGCCAGGCATCCGGCGAAGCGGACGGCATGCCAAAGGAAACGGCCCAGCTCCCCTGCATGGTTTCAGAGATCGAGACCCGTTGTTCGCCTCCCTGCAGCGGAGTTGTGTTGACCGGTTGTAAATTGGGGAGCGGGTAACATTCGCGGAATGTGGATCGGACCGTTTTATAAGTGAGGACATCAAATCCCAGACTGGCATAATACAGCACCCATTTTCCATTCAGTAAAGGTCCTGCCGGGATCCCCAGCGGAGAAGGAACCGGCATGCCACAAAATGACCAGTGACCAGGGACAACTTGTTGTTCCAGTTCTACGGGTTCGGGAGCGTTTTCGTAATTCCATTGATAAGTTTGCTGAAGATCATAACGTGGTAATTGCTGTGAACTCTGCATTTGGAAACCTGAACGGTAAGGCTGATATACGATTTTAAACGAGGTTTAATTAAAGTGTAACAGTCGTTGCCTGAGTATGACAGGTTCATGCAGATGAAAAGACGTTGTTGAAAAAGTGGACCGACCAAAAAAAAGCTCCGAACCCAGTAAAGGGTCCGGAGCAAGGGGGGAACTCAGCTTCAAACAGATTATCGTTGAACTGTATTCGTGTTTTTGAGAACGTTCATGTAGTCGACG
>NZ_CALFPF010000104.1 GCF_937919775.1 uncultured Gimesia sp. | reverse complement strand
AAACCCTTAATCTTAATTACTTTTCCGAATCATTTCAGAATTCATGATAAAAGCTACTGAAATGGATGGTCATATTTACTGTTTTTTGCCTATCAATTTTTTAATTACTCATATTTTCATCCAAGAAGGTACTCCTCTTGCTAAAATCGGGGCTAAAAATATTTCTGGAAAAATATCGGGACGATCTGTTTGCCATCATTGGCGGGGGGAGTTTACTCTACTTTGCCACTTTGGATAAAGAACTCGGTTGGTTTTGGTACACCGCAGGCGGCGTATTCCTCGTCTGGGGAATTGCGACCTTCTGTCTGAAATTCAAACAGAGAAACAGCCAAAACTAAACACTGGGAGATCATGCCCTGTGTTACAGTAATGATAGAAACTGAAGTCTTTAGCTGAAGAATGCGTCTCAGAACGATTACTTTGCGTGATGGATGCGTATAGGAATGATTGATGCGAAATCAACTTGATACAGTCCGAGTCTTCTTTCTGCTGGTCTGGACGCTGTTGCTGCCCGGTTCAGTAACAGCGGGCAACTGGCCTGTGTGGCGCTATGACGCGGGACACACCGCTTCCTCTCCTGACAATCTGCCGGATCAGCTTTCGCTACTCTGGACCCAGAAATGGGGACAACGCGATCAGGCCTGGGATGACTCCCTCAACAATGATTTGATGACGTACGACAAAATCTTCGAGCCCGTCGTCTATGGAAAACGAATGTTTGTCGGATTTAATGATTCCGACAAACTGCTTGCCATTGATACCGAACATGGTGAGACACTCTGGACTTTTTATGCAGAGGGACCAATTCGTTTTTCTCCCGTTGCAACAAAAAATCACGTTTATCTCGTCAGTGATGATGGGTATTTGTATTGCCTGGATTCCGTAAAGGGAACACTCGTCTGGAAATTCCGTGGTGCTCCGGCTGCGCAAAAAGCATTGGGCAATCAACGAGTCATTTCTGCCTGGCCCGCCAGAGGGGGCCCCGTTCTGTATGACGAGACCATTTATTTTGCAGCCAGTATCTGGCCTTTTATGGGCACATTTATTTATGCTCTCGATGCCGAGACAGGTCATGTCATCTGGGTCAATGATTCGACCAGTGCCAGCTATATCAAGCAACCACATAGCGCCGCTGCTTTCGCCGGTGTAGCCCCACAGGGGACTCTCGTTGCAACCGAAGAGCTTTTACTGGTGCCCGGCGGTCGCTCCGTGCCGGCGGCTCTGGATCGGAAAACGGGAGAGTTAAAATATTTTCATCTCGGCGGCAAAGGTAACGGCGGCTCATTTGTGATTGCCGATTCGACTCAGGCATTCGTTCATACGCGTTATCGCGGTGTGCGGGCCTATGATCTCAAAGCCGGTTTGCCCACACTTTTTGTGCATAATGAACCGGTCCTGCACGATGACAGGCTGTACTCGGCCATACTGAAAAATAATCAGCCTCTCATTCAAGCTTACAAGAAAAATCATCAGGCACTGTGGTCGATTGCCGCTGATGGCCAGGGAGACATGATTCGGGCAGGAGATCGTCTGTATGCAGCAGGAGAAAAGGCACTTTCCGCAATTATACTTCCTGCCACTCCGGAAGCAAAACCAGAATTGGCCTGGCAGCTACCTGTCAAGGAACAGGTTTTACGGTTACTGGCAGCAGACGACAAATTATTCGCTGTGACGATAAGCGGAGAAATCCAGGCTTATGGCGTTCCCGAGAAGCGGTCAGCACAACAGTCACCAGACCAGCAAACAGCAGCAAAGTTGATTTCCAGTTCTGATTCCACTCAGACCACAAAATCTCTGCTGGATGTCACACAATCAAAAAAAGGTTATGCAATCTGCTATGGAGCGGATAATGAAGCCTTGTTTGACGCATTCCTGCAACTCTCGCCGCTGAGATTGATTGTGATTGAACATGACCCGGTCAAGGTTCAGGAATTACGAACCAGATATGATGTTTTGGGTTTATATGGTTCGCGTATTTCAGTTCACGAGGGAACTCCCCAGTCATTCCAGGCGCCACAGCATATTGCCAGACTCACTTTAATCAGCGACACATTCTCACATACTCTGAATTCCAGTCAGCTCGAACAAATTTACCGCTCCGTACGTCCTTATGGCGGTGCCATCTGGATTCCCGTAGAAAATCAGACACAGATCAGCCAA
>NZ_CALFPF010000103.1 GCF_937919775.1 uncultured Gimesia sp. | reverse complement strand
CGAAAACAGCTACGATTACCAGTAAGCCTTATGCGAAGAACAATAATTTAACGCTATTTCCGTTTCCGCCAAAAAAATAACATTCGACGTCGGATTCCGGCCAAAGGTGATCGCGAATGGATATCACCACCTTTCAATGTCCTCACTGTCAGGCTGTGCTCAGAATGCGCAGAAAGCAGACCGGCGATTCCACCTTTCCGTGTCCCGACTGCAATCAGTCTCTCCTGCTTTCACAAACACCCGAGGGGCACCTTTCCATCAGTCTGAGGACCGCGACTCCGGTATCCAAAGCGACTCCTGACATTTCCCGAAAAGCGCGTGAATGGAAAGCGTCACTGCATCGAGGTGCTACGTTCTTGATGACGAGCCCCGTATTAATGTCCTGGCTCGTTGCCGGCACCGGTGCGTGCCTGATTCTGCTGCTGATGCTGTTTGATCAAGCCCCGGCTCCCGCCACAACCAAAGATACGGAAGTGACTGCAGCAACGGACACTCGCGCGTCCGTTTCAGAAAAGACGGAAAGTCCGGAACCCGCTGAACTCGAAGAGCCGCAGCCCGCACCAGATGTGCCGCCCAAAGCAGAAACACCGGTGCAGGCCCCTGCATTCGCAGCCGCCCCGGAATTAATCGCCGTCAAACCGGAACACATTCCCCCCCTGGAAGCACAGAAGCCCCTGCCTGCAGCACCACTGCCAGCTCCGGAAACAGACGTCGCTGTCGCACTGCAGATTCCCCTCAAAGAATTTCGCCAGCCTGAAAAGATTCCGCTGAAAACACTGATTCGACAACTGGAAGAGATGCTGGATACCGAATTTCAAGTTGCAGAAAATGTAAAAAGTGATCCACGCCTGCTGGAAACCCCGGTCTCGTTTTCCGCCAAAGATACGACGCTGTCAAATTTATTAACGAAGATATTGAGCAAAGCAGCACTGACATTCTCCGTGAAATCAAATAAGATTTATATTGAGAGAGCAGCAGCTCCCTGAAAAAACTGATCTATCTGTTCTCAGTCATGAAACAGATTCCTAACGAAATTAGAACTCACCGTGAAACTCGACGACAAAGTATGTTACTGTTTTCATATCAGTAAACGGAAAATTTTGAATCATCTCCGCATCCATCGTCCCCGCCGGGCGAGCCAGTTGAGTGAATGCGGGGGTGCAGGCACAGGCTGCGGGTGGTGCGTGCCTTACCTGAAACGCTACTTTGCAGATTACGAGAAACCGGAGACACCCGCAGCCAATGAAGTTCCTCTGACTGAAGAAGAGACCATCACTGCGGAAGAATACGCCCGGCAACGAGACCAGTATATTCAGAGTGGAAAAGGAACTCCTCCTGCCTGAAGATCGAGACAAACTTTCCTCTGCTCCGAGATCACGACCATGCCCGCTTCTGATGCTGACGCGCTAGAATCCCCTCTCACCTATGAGAACACGGTCCTGCTTTCCCTGAAATCCATTTCTAAAACATATACCACGGGCGATGTTTCCGTTCCGGTGCTGCATCATGTTGACCTCGACATCTATGCTGGAGAATTTCTGGTGATTGTAGGCCCTTCCGGTTCCGGAAAAAGCACCCTGCTGAATATCGTGGGTGGCATTGATGTTCCGACAGAGGGGGACGTTTATTTTCATAACCAGAATATTTCTCAATTCAACGAGCAGGAACTGACACAGTATCGCCGCAAACATGTCGGCTTTGTCTTTCAGTTTTACAATCTGGTGCCAACGCTGACCGCTCGGGAAAATGTGATTGTTGCCGCAGACATCAGTGCCTCACCCATGTCGGCAGATGAAGCGCTGGAACTTGTCGGATTAGGAAATCGGGCGGACCACTTCCCCTCTCAACTCTCCGGCGGCGAACAGCAGCGCGTTGCGATTGCCCGTGCTCTGGTCAAAAATCCGGAACTGCTGCTCTGTGATGAACCGACAGGCGCGCTCGACCTTTCCACCGGGCGCATGATCCTGGAAGTGCTGGCGAACCTGAATCGGGAACTGGGTAAAACCGTGGTCATCATTACCCACAATTCCGCCATCGGACATATGGCGCAACGGATTGTCCGCATCGGTTCGGGTACGATTGCGGAAACGAACGTCAATTCCCAACCCATCCCCGCCAGTCAGGTAACCTGGTAATGAAAGTCCTGCACCGAAAATTACTGCGCGAATTGCTGGCTGCCAAAGGAGTTCTGGCAGCGATCATCAGCATCATCGCCGTCGGCATCGGTTGCTTTATCGCCATGTCTTCCACCTACGACAACCTGGAATATTCGCGGGAGAATTATTATCGGCTGTGTCACATGGCTGATTTTTCCATCGAACTCAAAAAAGTACCCGTGGGTGATCTCGCGACGCTCACTGAAGTTCCCGGCGTCATCAATATCCTGCCCCGGATTGTCTTTCAAGTAACCGCTTCGCTGGAGGCAGTTGAAAAGCCGCTCTCGGGACAGGCGGTTTCCCTGCCGGCACGCGAAAACGCGCCGATCAACGGCATCGTAATCAAGCAGGGAAGTTACTTTACCGATCAACGGCAGGAGGAGGTGATCATCAACGATGCGTTTGCTCGCGCGCATCAACTGCGACCAGGCGACCACATTCAACTGATCCTCAACAATCGCCTGCAGGATCTTTTAATTGTCGGCACCGCCATCAGTTCTGAATTTGTCTACCTGATCGGTCCCGGCGGTCTCGTTCCGGAACCCGAGAGTTATGGCGTGTTTTATCTGAAACACAGTTATGCGGAAGATGTTTTCGGCTTCGAAGGGGCCGCCAACCAGATTTTGGGGCAGTTAGCGCCCGAATTTCAAAGCCCGAACCGGGTACGCGAAATCCTGGATCAACTCGAACTCAACCTGGACGATTACGGCGTGTTTTCGACGACCCCGCTCGCGCAACAGTCCTCGCACTGGTTTTTAAAAAGCGAAATCGACGGGCTCAAAGTCAGCGCCACCATTCTGCCAACCATCTTTTTGATCGTCGCCGCTCTGGCGTTGAATCTGCTCATGTCGCGTATGGCAGAACAGCAGCGCACCGTGGTCGGCACGTTCAAGGCACTGGGATATTCGAACCGGGAAATGTTTCTGCACTTCATCCAGTTCGGGCTGCTGATCGGTCTGGCGGGAGGGCTGTTCGGCATTCTCATCGGTTATTCACTGGCCGGAGCCATGACGGCCCAATACCGCAACTTTTTCGAATTCCCCTCGTTAACGAATCAGCTTTATCCGCGGGTGATTATTCTGGGTTTGCTGATCAGCGTGTTCTTTTCAGTGCTGGGAACGTTTCGGGGGGTCCGCTCTGTGGTCCGCTTATCGCCGGCGGAAGCCATGCGGCCCAAACCGCCGCTGCGCGCGAAACGCATTCTGCTGGAGAAGATGCACGCCTTCTGGAACTCACTCGACTTTCGCTGGCAGCTCGTGCTCCGCGATATCTTTCGTAATCGAACGCGCACGTTGGGAGGCATCCTGTCTGCGACCGTAGGTGCGATGCTGCTGCTGGTGACCTTCTCCATGTATGACAGTGCGTTCGCGCTGCTGAATTTTCAATATGACAAGCTGCTGTTGAGCGACATCGACATCAGCTTCAAAGACGACCATGATTACGCCGCGTATTTTGAGTCGCAGCAGATCACCGGCGTCGATTACGCTGAGCCCCTGTTTCAGGTCGGTTGCACCTTAAAAAACGGCATTCACGAAAAAAAAGTCGGCATCACAGGAATTCGCGGCGATGCGCGGCTGACGATTCCCCGCGACACCGCCGGAAACCGCGTGGAAGTGCCTCTAACCGGAATTCTGGTGACACGAAAGCTGGCAGACATTCTGCAGATTCAGGCAGGAGAATCGCTAGAGATGATTCCCGTTTCCGGTGATCGAACTGTGAAGCAGGTTCCCGTCATGAAAATCATTGACAGCTATCTGGGCTTAACCGTGTATGCCGACTTTCAATACCTGAACCGCCTGATGGGGGAAGCCGACTCGCTCAGCAGCGTGCAGTTAAAAACCAACCCCCGCCCCGCAGTCACCCGCCAGATCTATCGCGAATTGAAACAGGTCCCTGCAATCCAGTCGGTCAATTCGATTCGAGACCAGAAAGACAAGCTGCAGGAAGTTCTCGTGGATCAGATGATCGTGATGATTGTTGTCGTGATCGTTTTTTCCAGCCTGATTTTTTTCGGCAGCATTTTGAATGCGTCCTTGATTTCGCTCTCGGAACGACAGCAGGAAATTGCCACGCTGCGCGTGCTGGGTTACACTCCCTCTGAAGTCGGTTCGATTTTTCTGCGAGAAAGTTTCTGCGTCAACCTGCCGGGAATACTTTTGGGGTTACCAGCCGGCTACTGGGCTTCCAAAGGCATTAATATTGCCTACGATACCGAATTATTTCGCATGCCTTTTACCATCGGAACCATGAGTTGGGTTTACACCGTGCTCCTGGGAATCCTGTTCACATTGATCTCACACTGGCCGGTACAAAAAGCGATCCAGAATATGGACTGGTTAAAAGCGCTCAACGTAAAGGAATAAACATGTCCCGCAAATCCATTTTCATCATGATCTTTCTGCTCAGCGGATTGGGTGGTTATTTTCTCCTGTCGGGAGCGCCCCTGCCCGTTGATGTGACTGTCGCGCAGACTGGCGAGGTCAAGGCGTTCATCGAGGAGCGTGCGAAAACCACGCTGCCCCGTACCTACAGTATTGCCATGCCTTTGAACGGGCGCATTCTGCCGATCACGGTGGAAGAAGATCAGAAAGTGACTCAGGGGCAGATCGTGGCTGTAATGGATACCTCTGATCTGGATGCGGAAGTGGCCAAAGCAAAGTACCGTGTGGAACAATACGCCAGGAAAATCATCGAACAGGCAGACAATCGGCTGGAAGACAATTCCCTGATTCAGTTTGACGAGTTTCTCAAATCGATGGATCTGACCGTCGAAGCTGCCAGCAAACAACAGGAGGCCAGCAAAGCGAAATGGCAGTATGCCCGGGACGAGTTTGATCGGAAGCACCAGCTCTTTAAGCGGCAAGCCCTCTCCGAAAGCGAACTCAATGAAGCCGACCTGTTTAAAAAACAGAGCGAAATCGACTACCAGAAAGATATTCTGACCTGGCGCTCTCTCCAGGCCGTGCAAAGTGCCATGCAGATCGGAAAAATTTCGATCCAGAAATATAAAGAGAAAAAAGTGCTTTCCGAAGCCGTGTTACAAGAGGAGCAAAACGAAGCCAGCTCGCAACTCGAGCAGTTGGAACGCGACCGCAACCGGGCTACGATGCGCAGTCCGATAAACGGAACCATTTTAACGAAAAATTATTCCAACGAACGGACTCTGTCGGCCGGCGAAATCCTGCTTGAAATCGGGCAACTGGAAGATCTGGAAGTGGAAGCCGACGTCCTTTCTCAATATGTGGGTAATATCCGGATCGGTTCTCCCGTCGATATCGAAGGCCCCGCCATTGGCGATTTGCCCGTGCGGGGCAAAGTCAAACGCATCTACCCCAAAGGCTTCACCAAAATTTCTTCACTGGGAGTCGAACAGCAGCGCGTCAAAGTGATCATCGGCTTCGATAAAAATATCTGGAAGCAGTTACAACAGCAAAATCGGAATTTGGGAACCGACTTTCGCGTGCGGGTGAAAATCTACACGGAGATCAAAGCGGACGTCGTCAAAGTTTCCCGGTCGGCCCTGTTCCGCAATGGTTCCGGACAATGGCAGGCGTTTCTCGTCAGAAATAACCGGACGGCTCTGGTGGATGTCGAACCCGGCGTCATGAACGATTTCGAAGCGGAAATCCGCTCGGGGATCAACGCGGGAGATCGGCTGATCATTGCGCCCAGCATGAATCTGACTTCCGGCCAGACAGTAGAAGCGCACGTGATCAAAAATCCGTGAGACACAGTAAGAACCGTTCGCCAGAAAATGAAAGAGAAGCTTCTCTCAACTACTCTTCGCCTCTCACGGTAAACAACAGATGCTGACCATCGGGGGTGAAACAGACTCCCCCATTCACGTTTCCTTTTACCTTTGTGGTCACCGGTTCGGGAGCTTTGTCTTCAGCGGGGTTGAATTTGAAGAGGGTCGGCGGTTTGGCAGCTGCGCCGAAAATAATCGCTTCACCCTGAGGGTGCCACGCAAAGTCGGCAAACGGGGGGGCCGTCTTGCTGTTGTAATGCACCTTAAAACCTTCCTGCTTACCGGCGACATTGACTGTCGCGACGTCATGACTTCCATCTGATGCCTTCAGCCCTTTGAAGCAAAGCCAGTTACTGTCGGGGGACCACTTCATGTTCCAGTACAGACTGGCATAAGGACATTCTCCATCAGAAAAGACCTTTCTATTTGTTTCTTCAATCAAATCATAAATCTGGATATTTGCTTTGCCTGCATCATTGATGCTATAGGCAATTTTTCTGCCATCAGGTGACCACTGTGCCCCCCAACCTCCTTCTGCAATCATTTTATGCAGGCTGCCATCGGCATTCATAATCACCACGCCTTGTGGGCTCGGCTGCGAAAACGCGATGCGTTTTCCGCCGGGCGACCAACTGGGCATCGCCCCCGGTCCGATGACTTTCAGGTCGCTGCCATCAGCGTTGGCTACCAAAATCTGCACATCCGAGAAACTTTCGCCATTTTGCGATTTCCAGCCGTCAAACGCCAGTTTCTGACCATCGGAGGAGAAGGTGGGGGAACCGACATTGTGATAGTCTGCCGGCACCAGAAAGAGTTTGGCGTTTCCACCGACTGGAGCCGCCATATAAAAACGGGTTCTGTCGACTTTCCCCTTTTCGTCCGCTGTCACCCGGGAACCGTTTAAGCCCTGCAGCAGCAGGCAGGTCATTGAATAGAAACAGGCAAGCGCAAGTTGTCTCATGGTAGTTCCCCTGAAGAGATGACTTACAAGCTATGATGAAAAACCGGCTCCCGCAGCGCTGTTAATGGGAATCTTGCGCGGTTTTTCCATTGCCGACTTCTCTAACACGACGCTTAATATGCCGTTCTGAACTGAAGCCGTTACTTTATCGGGATCGACGGCGACCGGCATGGGGACCGAACGTCGAAACTGTCCCGAAGGCCGTTCACTCATGCGCACGGTCTGACCCGTTGTGGTTGTTGTACCGGTACTTCTCGAGCCTGTTACTGTCAGCATATTACCGGCCAGCGTGATATTAATTTCCTCAGCGGTGACGCCTGGCAGATCGAAACGGACCTGAACCTGCTCTTCCAGCTCAATCAGATCGACGCGCGGCATCCAGACCGCTTCGTTTCCAAATAAACCCAGCCGGTCTAATGCGCGCTCGCCCTGCTCCACTGCGACTCCCAGCAATTTGTCAAATTCAGAACGCAAACGTTCGATTGAATTATGCATTCCCGATGTATCGCTTTTCTTATTTCGTTCGGCCCGTGTTTGTTCCGGTTGTTCCGCTGCTTCCTCTTCCGTAGAAACATGAACGGGTTCGGCCTGATTATCATCGGTCGACATGGCAACTTCCTCTCGATATCGATTGTATCGGTATGTTGATTGAATTTCAGATGCTGTTTTCAGTTTAGATCTTTCCCCGTTTCAGGAGATCGACCTTTTCTGTATTGTCTCACATCTGATTCGAACTACCAGCAAAAATATTGAAATTTTCCCCGGCACGTTTTCTGCGCAGCGGAATTGATTCAAAGCGTCGAATAAAAAAGCGGGCGCGGAAATAAAAAAACCGCGCGATTCACTGAGGACGATGTCGACTATTTTTGATCATCAACCGGACAGGCATTGGTTGCGGAAACCTGCGTACCGTCCTTCTGCTTCTGATCGGAGACAGAACAGCCGCCACACTGTGAGCAGCTTTCGGCACCGTCCAGATTTGCCAGACCGCCACATGATCCCTTGATACAGCGATTACTGAAGATGACCCCCACCGCCATACCTAGAAATGCGAGGACAAAAATACCGAGGGCAAATAAGACTGTGGTGATCATGATGCATTTACCTTTCCCAATAATTCCTGCCAGCGCGGGGTATAACGCTCTCTGAAACCGGTGCCTTCTTTGACAATGAAATAAGCGGCGATCTTCCGGGCCTTTGCCCAATTATACCCCTCTTCGGGGCCTAATACCATCAGGCATGTCGCAACCGCATCACAGTTCATACAAGTTTCTCCGACCACCGTGACTGACGCCAGCGAATGATTGACAGGGCGACCTGTACGGGGATCAATTGTATGCGCGTAGCTGACGCCATCGACTTCAAAAAAATTCCGGTAGTTGCCTGACGTCGCCATCGACAGGTTCGAAAGCGGCACAATTTTCTGCACAACTCGTGTCTCACTCACGGGTTTTTCAATGCCGACTTTCCAGGGAAGCCGCTGATTATTGTGGCCCCGCGCCCGCATCTCACCACCAATTTCCACCAGGTAGTTTTTGATCGACTGTGCTTCAAGATGCTCAGCGACGGCATCGACGGCGTAACCTTTGGCAATCGCCGACAGGTCGAGGTACACATCGGGAATCAACTTCTTCAAAGCCGGCTGATCGTGGCGGACTTCAATGTGATGATAGCCGACACTCTGTCGGGCTGCCTCAATCCGGCTGGCTTCGGGGATCGTTTTTTTACCCGGATCAGGTCCAAAATGCCACAGATTCACCAGCGGGCCGACCGTCATATCGAAGGCCCCCGCACTCTCTTTGCTGACAATGAGGCCCGCGTCAACGACTTTCACCACTTCCGGCGAAACGTCAAGCCACTGATCCGGCTGCGACTGATTGAAGCGGGATAACTCCGACTCTTTGATGTACGTTGACATCTGCTGATTAATCTTCTGCAACAGCCCGTCGATTTCCTGCTTGAGCTGTGTTTCATTGACCTGCTCGGAAGAGGGCGTGCAGATTGAGATATGATACGAGGTCCCCATTGTGGGACCCTGTATCAGCCGTTTCTCCCAAACCTCTGAAACAGAAGTCGGCTCATCTGTCTGACACGCTGTACCTGTCAGACAGAGCAGCAGCAACAGCACGCCGCGTCGCAGCGTTTTTTTTCCGCGATTAACCGAAGTCATCGTACCTGATATTCTCAGGTTCAACTCCCAGATCGTCCAACATATTCCGGACGGCGGACAACATCATCGGCGGACCACAGATATAATACTCGCAGTCTTCCGGTGCAGGATGTTTGCTTAAATACTCATTCAGCAAAACCTGATGAATGAAGCCCTGCAGGCCGGTCCAGTTGTCTTCCGGCATCGGATCGGAGAGCGCGATGTGCATTTTGAAATTGGGGAAGTCCTTTTCAATCGCACGGAATTCCTCTTCGTAAAACATCTCCCGCATGCTTCTCGCACCGTACCAGTACGATACTTTCCGGTTGGTTTTACGCTCTTTGAAGAGTTCGTAGATGTGTGATCGCAGCGGAGCCATACCGGCACCACCGCCGATGTAGATCATTTCGGCATCGGTGTCCGCGATGAAGAACTCACCGTACGGACCGGAAATGGTTACTTCATCTCCCGGTTTCAGATTGAAAATATAGGAAGACATTTTACCCGGAGGTGTATCCTCTGGTGAGCGAGGCGGCGGGGAGGCAACACGCACGTTGAGCATGATGATGCCCTTTTCGCCCGGATAGTTGGCCATTGAGTAGGCGCGAATCGTTTCTTCGTCGACTTTGGATTCAAACCGCCAGAGGTTGAATTTATCCCAGTCTTCCTTGTACTCATCCGGAATATCAAATTCGCTGTATTTCAGATGATGCGGAGGTGCTTGGATCTGAATGAAACCACCGGCTTTAAAGGCGACGTCTTCACCTTCAGGCAGTTCCAGGATCAACTCTTTGATGAACGTGGCGACGTTATCATTCGATTTGACTTTGCAGACCCACTTTTTCGTTTCGAAGACTTCCGGCGGCACTTCGATATCCATGTCGGCCTTAACGGGCACCTGACAGGAGAGGCGGCAGCCTTCTTTGACTTCCCTATTATTAAAGTGTGAGCGTTCGGTGGGCAGAATATCGCCACCGCCTGCCAGCACTTTGACTTCGCATTGTGCACAGGTTCCGCCACCGCCACAGGCTGATGAGACGAAGATCTGATTTTCGGCAAGCGCACTCAGCAGCTTACCACCCACGGGCACGGTGATCTTCTTCTGCTCGTTGACAGTGATCGTGACGTTACCTGAGGCAACCAGTTTCGATTTCGCAACCAGAATGATGGCGACCAAGGCTAACACGATGCCCGTGAACATCACCACGCCAAACAGAATTTCTATAATCATGATTAAACGTTGACCGCTCTAAAAAATAGAATTTAGTGAAGACTTATAATTGGATTCCAGAGAACGCCATAAAGGCCATCGCCATTAAACCAACAGTGATAAAGGTAATTCCCAACCCGCGTAATCCGGGAGGAACATCGCTGTATTTCAATTTTTCACGAACGCCCGCCAATGCCACAATTGCCAGTGCCCAGCCTAAACCGGAGCCAAAACCAAAGACACAGCTTTCAGGAAAGTTATAATCGCGTTCGACCATGAACAGTGTTCCCCCCAGGATCGCACAGTTCACAGTAATCAGCGGGAGGAAAATTCCCAGCGAGTTATACAACGCGGGAACATACCGATCCAGAGCCATTTCCAGAATCTGCACCATCGCGGCAATCACCCCGATATAACAGATTAAACCTACGAACGTCAGATCGACATTCGGGTATCCGGCCCAGGCCAAAGCGCCTTTTTTCAGGAGATGCTGATAAATGATATTGTTCATGGGCACGGTAATCGTCTGAATCACGACCACGGCAATTCCCAGTCCGAGCGCGGTTTTCACATTCTTGGAAACAGCCAGAAACGTACACATTCCCAGAAAGAACGCCAGCGCCAGGTTCTCAACAAAGAGACATTTCAGAAACAGGCTCAGATAATGTTCAAACATGTTATGCCTCCTCCATTTGATCGGTTTTCAATGTTCGCAAAATCCAGATCGTAAAACCGATAATGAAAAACGCGCTGGGAGGCAATAACATCAAACCGTTTGCATCATACCAGCCGCCATCGCGACTCAGTTTTAACAGTTGAACGCCGAACAGACTGCCTGACCCAAACAGCTCGCGGAAGAAAGCCACGAGCATTAAAACGGCACTGTATCCCAGACCGTTACCAATCCCGTCGAGGAAACTGATACCGGGTTCGTTTTTCATAGCGAAACCTTCCGCACGTCCCATCACGATACAGTTGGTAATAATCAGTCCCACAAACACGGAGAGCTGTTTGCTGATCCCGAACGCAAACGCTTTCAGAAACTGATCCACCAGAATCACCAGCGAAGCGATAATTGTCATCTGCACGATAATGCGGATACTGCTGGGAATCTGCAATCGGATTGAAGCGACAGCCGCATTCGAGCAGGCCGTTACCAGAGTTACCGCGATACTCATCACGAGGGCGGTTTCCATTTTGGTCGTGACCGCCAGAGCCGAGCAGATTCCGAGAATCTGCAGCGCGATCGGATTGTTATTCAAAATGGGGCCGAGGAGAACCTCTTTTTGTTTTGAATTCATACTATTTTTCCCCCTGTTCTCGAACTTGTTCGAGATAAGGTCTAAATCCTAAATTACCGAGCCAGAAATCCAGCAGGTGGGTTACCCCTCGTGATGTAATTGTTGCCCCGGACAAGCCGTCCACTTCATGAATAGCATTGGCAGATTCCGGATTCACACTCCCTTTGATGACTTCAATCTCAGGCTCGAATTCTTTGTTATAGACTTCTTTGCCTTTCCATTGTGCTTTCCACTTGGGATTATCGACTTCGCCCCCCAGACCGGGAGTTTCGCCCTGCTCATAAAAGGTCAGACCGGCCACGGTGTTGAGATTGGTTTCCAGAGCGATAAATCCCCACATGGTGGACCAGAGCCCTTTTCCTCTGATGGGCAATACGTATTGCGTCAGTTTTCCGTTCTCATCATTAATCAGGTAGACCCACGAATAGTTCTCGCGGCGTTTAATGCCGGCCAGATCATCGATGGGTTTGATTTCCATACTCATTTTGGGATTATCGATCGCCGCCTTCTGATCATATTCAGCCGGATTAGGGAACAGTTCTTGATCGTCGGTGACGACTTTCCCCGTATTCAGATCAACGATAATCCCTTTGACCCGATCTTCGTAAATCTGCATGACATTCTGCGCTCCTTCACCGGGTTGAATCAAACCGGCAACGGAGAGAATGTTCTTTTTTCGTTCATTCTCTTTATTCAGATCCTGGCGGTCGCGCAGACCGACGGCGGCTCCGGATACGAGAATTGAGCAGCCCACGCACAATGCGGCTGATACCAGAAATGTGAATCCTATTGAATCACGCGACATTTCGCGCCAACCTTCTTTTAATATTTGCTTGAACAACGTAGAAGTCAATCAGAGGCGCGAAGACATTCCCGAACAGAATCGCCAACATAATTCCCTCTGGATACGCCGGATTGATGACCCGAATCAGGATCGTCATTCCACCAATCAAAATTCCATAAATCCATCGACCGGTATCGGTCATTGCAGCCGAAACAGGGTCTGTGGCCATAAACACCAGACCAAAGGCCAATCCCCCGACCACCAGATGCCAGTGCGGCGGCATCGCGAACATGGCATTGGTGCTACTGCCTGACAACCACAGAAACAGCGAAAGTCCAAAAGCACCAGCCAGAACACCCGCCATCACCCGCCAGGAACCGATGCCTGCCAGAATCAGGAAGATCGCGCCCAGCAGACAGGCAAACGTGGAGGTTTCCCCCATGGATCCTTGAATTGAGCCCATAAAAGCCTGCATCCAGGAAATCCCCAGACCGCCATCGGCGATGGGATTCGTAATGGCTTTCATGCCGACTTCCGGGCTGGCTACAGCCAACTGACCGAGTGAAGTTGCACCGCTGAAGCCATCGACGGCGGTCCAGACGGTATCGCCCACAATCTGAGCGGGATATGCAAAGTACAGAAACGCACGTGCTGTTAAAGCTGGATTGAGAAAGTTCTTGCCTGTTCCGCCGAAAATTTCCTTGCCGATGACTACACCAAAACTGATCCCCATCGCCACCTGCCAGAGTGGAATCGTTGGCGGAAGAGTTAAGGGGAACAGCATCCCCGTGACGAGGAAGCCTTCATTGATTTCATGTCGGCGAATCACGCAGAACAGACCTTCCCACATACCCCCGACGGCCATACAGACAATATAAACCGGCAAGAAGTAAAGTGCGCCGTGTACCAGATTCGAAACCAGACTGTGTGCATCCGGGATGACTCCCAGAGTCGCCATGACGCTGCCGCGCCAGCCGGGAACAGATTCAATGCCCATCGTACTCATCGCGGCATTGGCCTGATAACCTGTGTTATACAGAGCCATAAAGACGCAGGGCAGCAAAGCGACAATCACCATACTCATCATGCGTTTTAAATCGATGGAGTCACGCACATGAGAAGCTTCGGCTGTCACTTCACCCGGAGTATAGAGGAAGGTGTCATTTGCCTCATATAGTGGGTAAAGCTTCTCGAACTTCCCCCCTCGTTTGAAGAGAGGATGTACCTTGTCAAGAAGATTTCGTAACGGCTTCATTTCGTGGTTTATCTTTCATGTTTGATGACCCCCGAAACAGAGTCAGTCTGGCAACCACCAGCAATGACTACTTAAATCATCTGTCATCCGAAACGAGCTTGTTTCAAAGATGACATCAAGGGCTAACAATTTTATTCATTCAGGCTAACAACAACACACTCAACCGCATTACTATTCAAAATGCGTTTTGCCCACCAGGGGCAGACCTCGCATTAACCTTCAATTTCAATCTTTGTCAAACTGTCACGCAGCATTGACCCGTAGTTGTATTTTCCGGGACACACGAAAGTGCATAACGACAAATCTTCTTCATCCAGCTCCAGGCATCCCAGTTCCTTGGCCTGTTCGGTATCATCGGTAATCAATGCTCGCAACAGGAACGTCGGCAGAATATCCAGAGGCATGACTTTTTCATAAGTGCCAATCGGGATCATCGCCCGCTTACTGCCTTCAGTAGAGGTCGTAAAAGAAAACTTTTTCCCCGGCCCTAACCACGAAGACACAAACACCGGCACGACTGAGAACTTCTCAAACCCGGGCCCCATCCACCCCAGAAAATCTCTGTGAGTTCCTTCTTTGAGCACGGTTACCTGCAGAGCGTAACGTCCCAGATAGGCAAAAGGTCCTTTAGCGGTGCGGCCTGAAAGTGCCGAGCCGGAAATCAGTCGATTTTCGCCTTCTTCCAGATTGCCCTCTGTTAAATCCTGCAGACTGGCGCCCAGAATCGTTTTGACCAGCCTGGGATGCTTAACCACAGGGCCGGCAATCGAAATCACGCGATCTGAGTAAAGTTTGCCTGTCGTAAATAACTTACCAATGGCAATCACGTCCTGGTAATTGATCGTCCAGACCGTTTTTTTCTCGCTGACCGGATCCAGAAAGTGAATGTGCGTCCCTGCCAGCCCGGCAGGATGCGGTCCACCAAATTCTTCCACGGTGACATAATCGAGTTCGCATCCGGGTAAATTGGTTCCCGGCGCTTTACAGAGATACAGCCGACCTGCGGTCAGTGTCCGCAAGACCTGCAGGCCCTGCGTAAAAGCACGCGGCTCTTCACTGAGAACGACCTCAGGCGGCGGTGCTAATGGATTTGTATCAATGGCGGTGACAAAAATGGAATGCGGCGTTGATCCCGGAGCAGGCACACGGCTGTAAGGACGTGTTCTTAAACTGTTCCACAAACCGGATTGCAACAGATTCTCTTCCACCTGCTCGCGTGTCAGATTTCCCAGTGCGTCATCGCTGTAAGAAGCGAAGGTTTCTTCGTCACTTCCCTGGACTTCGATGACGAGGGACTGAAAAGCCCGCTTGGCACCGCGATTGATCTCAGTGACTTTTCCGGCGGCAGGCGCAGTATAAATGACGCCTTCGGTCTTTTTATCGCTGAACAGCAACTGACCTTTTTTGACGATATCACCGACGTCGACAACCAGAGTCGGCTTCATCCCCACATAATCAGGGCCAATCACAGCAACCGATCGAATTACCGGCCCGTTTTCGATCAAAGCAGAAGGCGCGCCTGCAATCGGC
>NZ_CALFPF010000102.1 GCF_937919775.1 uncultured Gimesia sp. | reverse complement strand
TAGATTCGAATTTTTTTATCCCATCTGAGTTTAAAATTCGAGCCTCATTTCTCTATGACCCGACGAAATCTGCCGGGGCATGTCCACATTCGAATTTCAATTTCAACGACGCAGAGCACACAGAAATTTGTGAGACATCCTGAAACACTGGCTGTCGAGATAAATATGAATTCAATTACGTTTTCACATGCGATGGAAATCACTTCATCAACATACCTGCATGTGCCAACCGACTGAGGAGATCGCCGCTGACACATTTATCACACGCTTAGTTGAGCTCTCTCTACCTGTCGCCTTGATCCAGACTGTCAGTCAAAACTGAAAATCACCCGGTTACAAACAGGCTGCATTTGATTGCGGATGGTAAAGCAATCTTCAAACCCCATCGAGGCGATTCATTCGATCACCCGCTTTCGCCGCTGAACCCGTTCACCAGCATCAATGGAAGTTGCTTGAAGAATGTGAAAACGACCAAGACCGATCTGCATGCGCATCTCAGTCGAGAGCTCCCAATCAATCCCTTGTTATTTGAAAATCAACAGAGCCATTGCAGGAATTAACTTCCTCGACAGGAGAGAACCATTAAATCATGAAAAATGCTACTCTGGCAGCAGTCCTGATGGTAGTTGTGTTAATTGCCATTATGTCCATACCGAACTCAAGAGAAAACCAAACTGAAGAGACGGAGAACAAGGAGCAGAAACCATCAAAGTCAGTTTACTACGCCAGCGATGTGGTCTACGACAATGACAAGCTCACTTTTACGACGATCAAGCGAAACGGAACTTCAAAACACATCTTTTCAGCACACGTCAATAATCTGGTGATTACAGAAATCAAAAAAGCGCGTGATCAAGAGAAATATCCGGCGATCGAGGACTATACACATTATGTGACTGTGGAAAATGGACCTCATAATTCACTATTGATTGATATCTTTGACATGCAATAACCAGACAGATGGTGCCATTCTCTGCATGCGTCAGCGAGCGTCCTTTGTTTTATCGATTCCGTTCAAAGTCGAAAATCAGCTTGAAAATAAGGCTTAATGCGGTAACAAACGGGATCAATTCTTTGCTTGCTGTCAGATAAAAGGTTGTTTATAATAGAAATCTTAGTAAAGTTTCGAAATCCATTGAATGCGTTTCGAGGCTCCTGCCCACAGGTTTAATGAACCCCTGCCACATTTGATTTGACCGAAGGTATTTTCATGAGTCCTGATCCGACCAGCTCTGTCTTTTGTCCCGGTCCTCTGTCGCGGCGCAGTTTTCTTGAGGCGGGTTATCTGGCGTTGGGGGGGCTTGGCTTATCGGACCTGCTTCGCAGTCGTGCGATGGCAGCGGCAGCGAAGACCCAGGCAAGTAAAAGTGACGATACAGCGGTGATCTTCATCTGGCTGCTGGGTGGTCCCAGTCATATGGAAACGTATGATATGAAACCCGATGCCCCGAGCGATTATCGCGGGCAGCTCAGTCCGATCGCGACCAACGTGCCGGGCATGGATATCTGCGAACTCTTGCCAAAACATGCGAAGGTGGCAGATCGGTTCTCGATCATTCGTTCTATTTCTCATGAAGACTCGCAACACGCACGCGGCTCGGTCCGTTTCCTGAGCGGTCGTAAAACGCAGAGCGTCAGTCCCATTTCCGAATTTCCCACCGTCGGCCCGATTGTTGCCAAGATGCGCGAGCATCGAAAAGTAGGAGTTCCGAATTATGTTGCCAGTTCGGAACGTGCTTACGGTGGCGGAAGTGCTTACCTCGGTGAATCGGCGATGCCGTTTGTCGTCGGCGGGAACCCCGGAGCGCCCGGTTATTCGGTACCGAATCTGTCGCTGTCCAATGGCCTGAAGGAGCGGCTCGGGGATCGCATGCAGCTACTGAATGCCTTCGATACGTTGCGCAGAGACATCGATTTGAAAGGATCAATGGAATCGATGGATGACATCAATCAACAGGCACTGGGCCTGCTGACTAGTGATAAAGCACGCGAGGCGTTTGATCTCTCACGCGAAAGCGACGCCACCCGCGACCGCTACGGTCGCCACAAATGGGGGCAACGCGCTTTGCTGGCCCGGCGTCTGGTGGAAGCCGGCAGCAGCTTTGTCACGATGTATATGAACAATCCAGATGTACCAGGCACGCAGAAAAATCGTATCCACAATAACTGGGACATCCACGCGATCAATGGCGACCTGTATTACGATCTGGGAGTGCGCATGCCGCATTTTGACAGTGCCGTCGCAGCCTTGATCGAAGATCTCTATGAGCGGGGGCTCGACAAAAAGGTGATGTTGGTTGTCTCCGGGGAATTCGGGCGCACTCCCCGCATCACTGTCCAACCGGGCACGCGCAGCAAAGTGATGCAACCGGGACGGGATCATTGGCCCGGCGCGATGTCGGTATTGGTCTCAGGCGGGGGCGCGCCAATGGGACAGGTGATTGGCTCGACCACCGCTAAAGGAGAATACGCGAAAGACAACAAACTCGATCCCAACGATCTCCTGGCGACCGTTTATCGCTTCCTGGGAATCGACCAGCATCACGAATTCCTCGATCGCAGTGGTCGGCCAATGCCCATCCTGCCACACGGAACCCCGATCTCTGAACTGCTGAGTTAATTCCCTCAGCGTTTTGATTTTCTCTCGACACAATTCCCCTGCAGACTCCGGCTGCAAAGACAAATCAGTGCGCCCCGTTTCAATCTTTACCAAATCGGGGTTAAGTAAGCCGCCACGATGTGTCGAATTTTTAGAGCGAGTTAAAGGGTAACCGCAACGGTCAGTCTTCAATGAGTGTCGGCCCCAAAGTCTCTAAGAACGCTGTAAGAAACCGGAATTCAGGTGAATCTGTTCAGGACAACTGTAGTCAAACTCAACGCACGCGCCTATAACATGATCGTAACGACGACAGTGATCGTGTTTCGAGCAATTTGTTGCCCCCTCTGAAATCGTATAGACTACCGCCTGGAGGGAGCGTGATGGCCGAAGCGCTGGAAACAAAACGCACGAAACACACACATCCGCGTGTGTCCTGAACAACAGCCCCGCTGCTGGGATGCCGGAATCCGAAAAGCGGTGGAAGGAATGGAGAACAGAAGATGCAGGAACCACCCGAAACGACAGAAGAGATCAAGACAGAGCAGCCGGACGCCTGGGAACAGCTCGAACAGATTGTGGCCGCCGGGGATACTGAAGCAGCCCACAACTATCTGAGGGATCTGCCGCCGGGTGAGGATGCGCGCGTCATCGCCCAACTGTCGCATTCCGAACAGCAGGAATTCATCGGGCTGCTGGATGATGAAAACGCGGCCCGTCTGATGGAGTCGTTGCCGGAGATGCAGGCAGGGCAGCTGCTTTCGGCTTTGCCGCCGGAGCAAGCCGCGCATATCTTCGATGAAATGTACAGCCACGACCAGGTCGACCTGCTGAATCAGCTGACCGAGAAACAGTCCGAAGCCATCCTCGAAGAGATGGACCCGGTCGAAGCTAAGAATGTTCGTTTCCTGTCACAGTACGACCACCTCTCTGCCGGCGGACTGATGATTACCGAGTTGCTGGCGTTTAAAGAGTCGCAGACCGTTGATGATGTCGTGTCTGACCTGCGTGAACATGCCGAGCAATACGCTGAATACAACGTGCAATATATCTACGTCGTCAGTGCCGAACACAAGTTGATTGGCGTTTTGCGGCTGCGGGACCTGTTGCTCGCGCCCCACAAGCGTCAGATTTCGAAAATGATGATCAAGAATCCGACCAGCCTGCCGGCATCGACCACTCTGCAGGAACTGGAACATTTTTTTGACTCGCATCCGCTGTTCGGTCTGCCGGTGGTCGACGACGATCACAAACTGGTGGGTGTGGTCCGCCGTGAAGACGTGGAAAAAGCAAGCGAAGAACAGGCCGGACGTACCTTTCTGCGTTTTGCCGGGATTATGGGGGGGGAAGAACTGCGCAGCCTCCCGCTCAAAATCCGCAGCGCGCGGCGACTCTCGTGGCTCAGTATTAACATCGTGTTGAACATTGTCGCCGCCAGTGTGATCGCCATGTATGAGGAGACTCTGGAGAGCGTGATTGCGCTGGCCGTCTTTTTGCCGATCGTCTCCGACATGAGCGGCTGCAGCGGCAATCAGGCCATCGCCGTCAGCACGCGGGAACTTGTGCTGGGCGTGATTCGTCCAGGCGACTGGTTTCACGTCTTCAAAAAGGAATTCGGTCTGGGCATCGTCAACGGAATCTCGCTCGGGATTCTACTGGGAGGGGGCGCCTATCTCTGGAAGGGCAATGGCTATCTGGGAATGGTCGTCGGCGGCGCACTGGCCGTCAACACGCTGATGGCCGTCTGCCTGGGAGCCGTCATTCCCCTGATCCTGAAAGGGTTCAAACTCGACCCGGCCCTGGCTTCCGGACCGATCCTGACCACCCTCACCGACATGTGCGGTTTCTTCCTCGTGCTCTCCTTCGCCCAGGCAGTATTGCCCCGGCTGATCTGACATTGATAAACCCCACTTTTTTCTGAAACTCCGATGTCTTGGGAGTGGAATCAATCAGGCAGTTCAAAACGGGGAGATCAGGCCAGTCCCGTTAATGTCGAGGTCGAATCCTGAAACCGGGATGTTTCCACACCCATGATCTCCCCTTATTATGGTTCATTGAACGCGGTGAATTCGCTTTACAACCTGCAAAACCCTATTTTTCGGCGGGGAGAGTCGCGGAATCGGCCAGAATTCAGGGAAAATGCTTCGCCAGCGCCTCCGTTTCCCGATTATGATCATTCTGCCGGAACAGGTCTGAAAATCGCTGTTTTCCGAGTTGTTTCTGCCCCGATTTTCAAATCACGGATATTGAATTTGGCTGTTTTATGAATGACGTTTTGCCACCAGAGAATCATCATGCTCGCAACCTGATGATCGCGATCTTAATCTTTTTTGCCGCGCTGACAGGGGCGCGCTTAAACCAGATCTATTTCTTTGCGCCGGATAGTGCCGACTACGTTCTGATGGCACGGGGGCTGGTCAACGACTTCGAATATCGCCAGATTGATGCGCCCGGGGAACCTTATTTCACCGTGCGGCCTCCCGGAATGTCGGTGCTGCTGATCCCGGCTGCGCTGATTGCTCCCTACAACGCGATCCTCGCGAAAGTCACTGTCATTCTGACCGGTCTCGTAATGCTGGCGCTGCTTTATCTCTGGATGTGTCGACTGGAGAATTCTGCGACCGAAGTATTTCCCGACACCAGACCTGCACTCCACTGGCCGGCGCTGTTCGTGATTCTGCTGCTCGCCACCAATCCTTATATCTTACTGTTCTCCACACTCATCATGAGTGAAATCCCCTTCATGGCGTTCACCCTGGCCATTCTGTATCTGATTTCGGAAGACGAAGAAAAGATCAGCAAGCGAAAGCTGATTCTGCTTACCGGCTTATTAACGTTCCTGCCTTTGATCCGCACCATTGGTGTGGCGTTGGCGCTCGCCCTTGGTATCTGGGCAGTCACGAAACGCAAACGCTGGCCGTATCTGATCGGCGTTACCGGTTGTTTCGCAACTACCGTGATCTGGACGATGCGAAACAACGCGTTCAAAACGGACGTTTACACCTCGGCGACGATGGATGAAATCAAATCGGCGGGAATCATTGGCACATTGCTGACCATGCTCAATCGATCCCTGAATCACATCGAAGGCTTCTGCCAGAAACTGTTTCCCGATATGCCGGGTGCGGTGCCGCGTTATGAACGATTTGTGCTGGATGGCAATCATGTGCTGCCCGGCCCGCAATACCTCTATTCACTGGCGAGCATCTTCTTGATCTCGATTGCCCTGTATGGCATGCTGAAATGCTGGAAAAAGGGGGGCGCCGTAAGTCTGCTCTATTTCGGCATTACCTTCGGCATTCTTTCTTTATGGCCCTGGATACAGCCCCGTTATACGTTGCCCCTGTTACCAGTCGTCCTGGCCTTTTTCCCTGTGGGACTGGTCTTCCTGGGAAAACGTCTGGCAGGCATCAACGGGACTACGAAAAAGATCCTCGCCGGACTGGTGGTCCTCTCTGGCATCGGGCTGTTTGCCTCTCAGGCGAAAACAGACTTCAGCATGATAAAAGCAAATCAGAAACTCATCTCAAACGGAGATCAGTTTTATGAAACCGAATTCCCTTCGATTCACTACAGTGATTTTGTCGCAGCCGGCACCTGGCTCAACCAGCACGCTCCCGCAGAGGCACGCGTCCTCACACGCCGCAATGATCTGGCAACGACCTCACGTCGGTTTCAGAAACTGGTCTATTTTGAGCAGACAAGTCCGGAGAAACTGCATGAGTATATTCAAAAATACTCTGTCGGTTATCTGGCGAGTTTCGATCGAAATACCGCCAGCGCGTTCCCGTGGCATTTACTGGACCAAGATCTCGTCTACCGCTTGAATCCGGTGTACCAGAAAAAAGGGGTCATGATCTTCGAGGTTCAGCCTAACTATGAAGGCACCATCCGGCATCAATACTGGCGGGAAGAGGAATCGATGGAAATCGCCAGGAAAGAACTCGATCAGTTTCCCAATCGGCTTTCGGCGCAGGTGGGTTATCTGGATCAGTTACTCGCGGCAGAAAAATTCGATGAAGCCATTGCGTTTGGCAAATCACTTTTGAAAAAAGAGGGGAGTGACGCCCGGATCGTGAATTCTCTGGGTTGGGCTTATCTGGGGAAACATCAATACCAACGGGCGCTGCAGCAATTTGAAACCGCATTGCGGATGCCCGGCCAGAAATCCATCAGTCAAACAATTCATCGCGGCGGCAGACTCGCAGAAAAGCAGTTGGCTCTACAAAAGGGTGCGGGAGAATCAGCCCCGTCAGAAACGCCCCAGTCGCATCTCCGCAGGGCTCAGGCCTACTGGAAACAGGCAGACTTCAACAAGGTACTCGCATCAACACAAAAAGTAATCGATTCCGACAAGGCCAGCACAACAGAGCGCGAACAGGCACATGTATTATTGGCCCGACTCCATCTGATCAATGGACGTACCACACAAGCCGTCGAAGAACTGAATCAGGTCCAGGACACCGAAAACCAGGACGCAAAGAGATTGCGCGACATGATCCAGCTGGAAAGCTCGCTGGAGACGCTGCTCCTGAACAGTAACAAAACGGACAAAAAAACAAGGCAGCCACTGGACCAGCAGCAACAAGCCTCGATCCTGAAATTGGTCTCACTTTACAAAGCGGAAGGAGTCCCCGGCAAAGCGCTGAAATTATTAATGCAGGCGCATGCATCAGCGCCGGAGAACGAGCCGCTCTTAAAATCACTCGCAGAATTCCAGCTCTACTACAACCAGATTCCGGAAGCAGAAGCAAGCTATCTGAAACTCCAGAAAACCACGACGAACGATCCGGACATCAAAGCAGCGCTGGAAAAAATCGAAGAACTTAAGAAGACACCTCGATTTTGAACACGGCAGTGAGCTGGATGAATCCAAAATACAGACGATGAGTCGGTGACAGGATGTCGGATGTGCCCATGCTATGTGAAAATTGATACGACTTTGGGCGGAATGCGTAGAAGGCTGCCGAGGTGATTTGGGGAGCTGATGCAGAATTAGAGACCAATCCAGTTTATAGGCGATAGTGAAAGCATTAGCCTTGCCTTCCCCATGACAAACAGCAAAATCACAGATTCGTAAACGAATACATGCAGATACTATCTGTGAAGATGATGGGTAAGGGGTTATGAGAGGTATTTTTAATCCTTAGTGACATAAGTCACTTTAACGGTTCATGTTATGCCGATCGCCATAATCTGCCATCTGCAAAAATATATCTTATACTTTATAAATTGGGCAATACAAGACGATTATTCCCAGTGGTGGTCTTGATCCAAAGCGTATAATGAGTGTAGAAACCCCGAGCTTTAATAAATTCATTAGTGAATATAATTGCATACGCTTTTGGTCGAGTGTAGTTTAACTAGGGTGTATAAAGAAAACCTAAGTACCTGAG
>NZ_CALFPF010000101.1 GCF_937919775.1 uncultured Gimesia sp. | reverse complement strand
TCATCCCCGAGAGCGAGCGTGAGAAGTTTATTCTTACAGAATTCCAGGGTAAATTTCCCATCGTGATAAAACCCAGGAAAGGGCATGGCTCTGAGGGAATCAGATACATTGAAAACATCAATGAATTAAGCAGACAACTTGAGACACTTGCACCTGATGATTGTCTCCAGGAATACGTTGAGGGGGACGAAATCACATGCGGATTACTTTTTGACAAACAGGGTAACCTTGCCGATTCACTGGCGATGGTACGGACTCTTAAAAACGGTCGAACCATTTCCGCCTCCGTTTACGAAAATACCCAACTGGACGATTTTATTAATTCGTTCGCTGAAAAAACAAAACTCATTGGGCCCATTAACCTGCAATTACGAATGAATCAGGCAGGTCAACCGCTCGTATTTGAAATTAACCCGCGACTTTCCGGTTCCACTCTCATGCGTATCGCCGTTGGTTTTAATGATCCCGCCCGAATTGTGGAGCATTTTCTTGATGACCTTCCAGTCCGACGTGCGAAAGTGGATCAAGTCAAAGTCTATCGAACTGAAGCAACTCTCACTGTTGTCGGCCCGAAAACATCGCAGCCAAGAGAAAAGCATCTGCTCCAAAACCGAAATGAGATCAAACACATTGTTTTTGACTGTGGAGGAACTCTGTTACACTTAGTGCCAGATCGCGCACAAGTCTGTCAGGAGGTACTCCGCCAACTCGGTTACGAGATTTCAACTGAACAGATCAATCTCGCTTATGAACTTGTGAATTTTTCGCTCCGGCATCGCTCCTCGCTGGTCCGAACCGCGAAAGAAAAACAAGATTTTTATCATGAATTTAACGGCAGACTGGCGATCGCTCTTGGTATCTCTTCACAACATCACGAATTCAACTCACTCTTGCAACGGGCTTTCGCAGACAGATGCCATTGGAGTCCCCTGCCCGGGGTCATTTCAACACTCAATTCTCTGGCAACGAGAGCAGGCTACACTTTGCATGTTCTGGCAAACTGGAATTCCGGGCTCTCGGATTTATTACTAAAAACAGAGCTTGCGCACTTTTTCTGTTCCATTCATCACTCAGAAGGCCTGGGTGTTGAAAAACCAGATCCTGACATTTTTCTTGCTTTTGCCGGACAAACAGGCGTTACTCCTCAACAGGCACTGTATATTGGTAATGAATATGAGGCGGATGTCCATGGCAGCCGCGCTGCGGGATTTACGCCCATTCTTTTGGATCTCAACCATCGGTATACAAATCTAATCGACTGTATGCTGGTCAGGGACTGGCATCAATTACGCGAACTCCTTGACTCACTGCTATCTGAAGAAACTAAAGGTAAATCAGTAGAATGATATCTGCATCTGACGATCATCCTGACCTCTCTCTCGTCATACCTTTGTATGATGAAGAAGAATGCATATCTGAATTCATTCGGCAAGTCAGGTCCTCCATTGATCTGCTCCCGTTCTCCTACGAGATCATTTTTGTTGATGACGGCAGCCAGGACCGAACGGTTGAGATCGTCATTGATTTTTGCAAATCAGATCCTCGTATCGCATTAATCCAGCTAACACGAAATTATGGAAAAGAAGCGGCATTGACCGCAGGTATCACTCATGCATCAGGAGCGTTCATATTGATGATGGACCCGGATCTCCAAGACCCGCCTGAACGCATCGTTGATTTTTATAATAAAATTCGAGAAGGTTATGATTTAGTTTTCAGCACACGTATCGAAAAATCTGACAGCCTGATACGTAAATTAACATCAAAGATCTTTTGGTCTACACTGAATACGGTTACCGGATTAAATATCCCACCGAATCTTGGCGCCATGCGAATCTTTTCTCAAGCGTTTGCACAAGAGTTCCTGCGCTACCCGGAGCGCGTCCGTTTCATTGAAGGACTCTTCATGAGCATTGGAATGCGGCGAACAACAATCGAAATTGAAAACAGACCTCGCTTCGCCGGTGTTTCTAAATTCACTTTGAAACGCCGTATTAAACTGGCTACGAATGCGATGCTTGCATTCAGCGATCTGCCTTTACGCTTTACGATGTCTCTCGGGTTAGCTGGAGTGCTTGCCAGTATATTCTTTGGCTTAATCATTGTATTTAGAAAGGCCATCTTCGGGATTGGCCTTTTGGGATGGACATCGACGGTAACCATCATTATTTTCTTCGGAAGCCTGCAACTGTTCGTGCTTGGCCTGATCGGCAATTATATCGGACGCATTTATACCGAAATCAAAGCCAGACCTGTTTACTCCATCTATCACACATTCAATCTGAAGCAAGATCAAGGTAGCGAGCATGTCGATGCATCAGGACAAGGTTAGCACCGTTGATCGCCTCGCAATCATTGGCGCTGGTGATCTGGGTCACAGTATTTTTCGACTGACGAAAGAAATCCCACACTTAAACACGATTGGTTTTTTTGATGATACCTGCCTATCAGACAGCGTGCATGGTCTTCCTGTCTTTAGCCCAATTGACTCGATCGAAGATCACTGGAAAAATAACAACTTCGATGCCGCCATCATCGCCATTGGTTATAAACACATGCGGTTTCGAAGCGAGCTGTTCACCCGGTTGAAAACTCTCAATATACCATTTGCAAGCGTGGTGCATCCCTCTACCATCATAGCCGCGGATGCGATTGTTGGAGAAGGTTCTGTGCTTTTCCCCGGTTGTGTCCTTGATATTGGCGTTTGTATCGGAAACAACTGTGTCCTGAACAGTGGCGTCACCGTTGCTCACGATTCACGCATCGACGACCATACGATGTGTGGACCACGTGTGACACTTGCCGGCTTTACACACGTTCAACACAGTTGTTTTCTCGGCGTGGGCACAACAGTCATCGATAACATCAAGATTGAACCTCACGTTCACACCGGAGGGGGAACCGTGGTGATCGACAATCTTCCGGGCAATTATCTCTACGTTGGCGTTCCCGCCCGCCCGCTGAAATCAATCCCGACTACATGAGATTCTGAAATCCATAACTGAGACTTGGAATTCAATCAAATAATGGAGCACCTACTCCAGACCTGCCGGTTTCGCGTGAATCAAATGCAGATACGGTTTTGCTTCTGGCCAGCTGTGGACTTCGGCCAGTTTGTCCGCCGGGACTTCAATCGATGTGAAAAAATCGATTGAAATCTGGTCATCGAACTTGCCTTCCAGATAACCGAACGGAACATTTTCGGCATCCTGTTCCGGCGTCCCGTTTTTGAGGCGGGGAGGAATGTAGAGGCTCCAGAACTTCTGCGGGTCCTTCTCTGTCAGCAGATCCGTAAATCGCTGTTTGACTTTCTGGCTGGCGGGAGCATCATCGAGATTGCGATGTACGAGAATGGCCTGATAGGCCAGCATTTTATTCCAGCTTTTTTCTGTCACCACATAATGCGAAAAGTGCAAGCGATCATCAAAACCCAGATTGAGGGGATTGTAAGGGGAAGCGGGCAAATTTTGCCCGGCTGCCAGCAGGTCCTGCATTTTACGGGCATCTTTGTGACGAATCGCGTACATGAAGTACATGCCACTGAAAGGGGTCGCCCAGCCATTTTCCCGTACGGAATCTTTCAGATGAATAATCACGTCACCATAGCGGGGGGAACCATGCGGCGGGCCGACGCTGGCAAACACCGCATCGA
>NZ_CALFPF010000100.1 GCF_937919775.1 uncultured Gimesia sp. | reverse complement strand
CCCCAGCTCAATTCAGGATTTTAAAACGAAATTATTGAGGCGAGCGGCCATCTAACGCCCCCGTCAGTAGTGATTCGAGAGCGTTTTTTCTGAGCGATTTAGCTGAACCAGATTTGGCAATCCAGTAAAATCGTTGTTTGACAAAAACAAATGGCAAGATTTGTGATTTGTAAGGAAAAAGAGAAAATTCGTATCCGCCTGCTTGTTGATCAGACATTGTTTCTGTTCAATCGAGGTAGTTCGACTGACAATCAGATGACGACAGATCTGACTTTGATCGCATCATTCACCAGGGGTTGAGAAATGAGCTGCCGGGTTAAAGGGAAATGTTTGTTTGTGGTAACGGTGTTCTGTGTATTATGCCAGATCGCATTTCTCGCTGCAGACGAACAGGAGAAGGCAACCCCCTCCAGCGCTGCGAAAACAAAACGGGTTTTGCAGTTGCCCCCGAGTGATAATAATCCGCGTAACAGCGAAGGGGATTTTATCACACTCAAGGATGGTCGCATTCTTTTTGTTTACACGCACTTCACCGGAGGAGCCGCCGATCATTCCTCTGCGTTTCTGGCTGGCCGCTATTCGTCTGACGGGGGTAAAACATGGACTCAAACAGATCGGACGATCATTGAGAACGATGGTCAGCAGAATATTATGTCCGTCTCACTGCTGCGACTGCAGACCGGGCAGATTGCTTTGTTCTATGCGCGTAAAAATTCGCTTCATGATTTACTACCGGTGATGCGGATCAGCGAAGATGAAGGCGCCCACTGGAGCGAACCCGTGGAAATCATTTCTCCCGATCAGGTGGGTTACTATGTCCTGAATAATGACCGGGTGATTCAGTTAAAAAGCGGCCGGATCGTTGTTCCGCTGGCGTTGCATCAAAATCTGCCCGGCTCAGATCGCTTCAATCCCGGCGCCCGTTTTCTCTGTTATTACTCGGATGACAACGGCAAAACCTGGCAGCGCGGCGAAGAGGTCGAAGTCGAGAAGCAGCCCGGCGGCAAACAACCCTACATGCAGGAGCCCGGAGTCGTCGAATTAAAAGACGGGCGGCTGATGGGATTCTGTCGTACGAACGGCGGTAGCCAGTATGTCGCCTATTCCCGGGATGGAGGCAAGACGTTTTCCTCGCTCAAACCGTCCAATATCATTTCACCGGTTTCGCCAGCTTCGATCGAACGCATTCCTGCCACAGGTGATTTACTGCTGGTCTGGAACAATCACCGGGACATCACACCGGAACTACGCGGTAAACGGACCCCACTGAGCATCGCCGTCTCAAAAGATGAAGGCAAGTCCTGGCAGCAGATTCAGAACCTCGAAGTCAACCCGGACGGCTGGTACTGTTATACGGCGATCGAGTTCACAAAGGAAGGGGTGCTGCTCGGTCACTGTGCGGGAGACCGCAGTAAAAACAACGGACTGGCGGAATCACAAATCACGTTTGTCCCACTGTCTGTCATTTACGAAAAGTGACGTTTATCCTGCCTAGGGTGTCTGAAAAACGTCTCAGCGTGACAGGAAAATATCTGATTGTGATAAAAAAACGCGGCGGCGGAACCATCTTGGAAAAATGACTTGAAATGCCTGCAACATTTGAGGAAACTGATTATAAAGAGAGTTAATTAAATCAGCCAGCAGGTTTGTTTCGGAGCGAGTTCATGCAACCATTTCCACTTTCCCGCCGCCAGTTTCTGGGAGCCGCTTTGGTTACCGGTATCGGCTCCGTTTCTGCAAATCGCCTCGCCGCCGGAAAGTCTCCTGAAGTGAATCAGCCACGCGCCACTGATGGAGATCAGCGGTTCGAACCAGAGTGGGATGAGCGTCTCTCCATTTCGGTCGGCCCCAAGTCGGGTGACATTGTCGGCAGCGGTGACAAAGCTTTGCAGGCCGCCATCGATTATATCGCGCGAAAAGGAGGCGGCACGGTCCAGATTCTGCCGGGCACGTTCACGCTGCGGAATGCCCTGCATCTGCCTTCCGGAATTCGTTTACAAGGCAGTGGCCCGGAGACCATCATTACCAAAGGCGCTTCCGAGACAGTCGCGTTGTCGGAAGATTCCGACTGGTACGATCAGGAGATTACGCTCGAGAAATCAGCCGGTTTTCAGGTGGGAGACGGCGTGGTACTCGTCACGAAAAATCTCAGTAACGGCAGCGAAGACGTAATCAAACGGTCGCTGGTTGCGCGGTCGGGGAACCGGTTCAAGCTGGATGACGGACTGCGTAAAAACTTATGGCTTTCCGGCAAGCCAACCGTATCGTCTCTGTTTCCTCTGTTGACCAGTGAATACACGAAAAATGTGGTAATCGAGAATCTGACGCTGGACGGAAATCGAAAAAACAATACGAATCTGAATGGCAATTATGGCGGCTGCATCTTTCTGCAGGACTGCAATCGCTACACCATTCGCAATGTCACCACACGGAATTACAACGGCGACGGGATCAGCTTTCAGATTTGTCACGATGTGAAAGTCGAAAATTGTCACAGTCACGATAACGCCGATCTCGGCATGCATCCGGGCTCCGGTTCACAACGCCCCTTGATTCTGAACACCCGCCTGGAAAATAATCACATCGGACTCTTCTGGTGCTGGGGTGTAAAACATGGACTGGCGGAAAAGAATCAGATGACCGGCAATGATTTCGGTATTTCGATTGGTCACAATGATACCGACAATATCATGCGAGCGAATCAAATTAACAACAGCAAAAAAGTGGGCATTCTCTTTCGCGATGATGCGCGGGGGAAAAACTTCTGGGCCAATCGCAACACGGTCGTCGATAATGAAATCATCAACAGTGGTGGCGACGACGGTGTGGCCATTGATATCACCGGCAAAACCTCCGATTTAACGATCTCCGGCAATAAAATTGTCGAACAGCGAGAACCGATGCAGCGCACGGGCATTCGTATCGGTGCGGAAGCCGGAACCATTCAACTGGCCGACAATCAAATCCAGGGGTTCATGAAATCCATCGACGATTTACGTAAAACAACCTGAGGCAGCCTGAAACTTTGAGGATTTCAGGCTGCACTCGCAGGTGCTATTCAGCGGCGATTTCTTCCGACTTCATGCATTTTCCGATTTGTTTGACCGCTTGTCTGAGGCGTTGTGAATTTTCGACGATGGCCATCCGCAGATAACCTTCGCCGTCTTCGCCGAATCCACGACCGGGGCTGACAGCGACGCCCCCTTCATCAAGCAGTTTCATTGCAAAATCGATCGATCCCATTTCGGACCAGGGCTCGGGGATTTTCGCCCAGACAAACATGCCTGCCTTGGGGCGGTCGATTTGCCAGCCCAGACGTTCCAGGCCGCTGCAGAACACATCTCGTCTTGACTGGTACTCAGCGGCGATACTGTCGACGGCGGCTTCACAGTGCCGCATGGCGACGATGGCAGCAATCTGAACCGGCTGAAACAGACCGTAGTCATAATAGCCTTTGATCGTGGACAGGGCTCTGACCATTTCCGAGTTGCCCGAGCAGAAGCCGATGCGCCAGCCGGCCATGCTAAAGCCTTTACTCATCGTGGTGAATTCGACGCCGACGTCGATGGCACCGGGAGTGGCCAGAAAGCTCGGCGCTTTGTAACCATCAAAGCAGATGTCCGCGTAAGCGAAATCGCTGATCACCAGAAACGAATACTTCTTGGCGAGACGGACCAGTTCCACAAAAAAGTCCTGTTCGATCACTGTGGCGCTGGGATTGTGGGGAAAGTTCACCACCACGACGCGCGGCTTGGGATACAGATGCTCGCAAGTGTAAGCGATATTCGAAAGGAACTGGTCGGGTTGGCGAACGTCGAGTTCAATCACATTTCCTGCAGCCAGCATCACTGCATAAACGTGAACCGGAAACGAGGGAGAAGGGACGATGGCGGTATCTCCCGGACCCATCAGAGCCAGGCACATATGGCTGAAACCTTCTTTGGAGCCGATACAGGTTACTACTTCGGTATCCGGATCAAGTCGCACGCCATATTTTTTCCAGTAGCGGGCCGTCACTTCTTTTCTGAGATTGGCAATGCCGTTCGCAACCGAGTAACGATGGTTCCGCGGGTCAGCCAGCGCTTCAGACATCTTTTCCACAATCAGCGGATCAGGCGGGTCGGTCGGATTTCCCATCCCCAGGTCGATTACGTCAACGCCCGCCACGCGCTTCTGGTACTTCAGCTTATTGATTTTTCC
>NZ_CALFPF010000099.1 GCF_937919775.1 uncultured Gimesia sp. | reverse complement strand
GGTTCAGATTTTTGTAATTGATTTAAGACCTGTAACGATTAGTAAGACCGGACGCTGAGTGATGTCTACGTAGTCTGTGCAGGCTCGCTGTATTGACTATGCGGAGTGAGTCCAGAGGGAGGGATATCCTCCATAAGCCCTTAGTATGATGGTTGTTGGCTGTTCAGTCCCCAGTTGTATTCCAGGTACTTCACAGTGACATTCGGACTTGTCAGAAATGTGCGTGATGATTCCGGGACAAATGGGGAGAGTGTGCGAAGTTGTTCTGATTGTGTTGAACCGAAATCGGTTGCAAACCAATCGAGAATGGAACTGAGGTATACAGTTTGATTTGTGCGGTTGACCTGAAAATGTTTCTGCTGTTGAAAAAAATCGATCGCATTTGCCGTGAGTTGTGCATCGACTTTCTCTGCTGTGTAGGCTTCATTTCTGAGCTTCGGGCACCCGATCGAGGCACAGACAATCGCAAAATGAATTCGGGGCTCATTCATCTTACGTAAAATATCGTGTTCTATTTGATTTAAAGAGTAGTTTTTTCCCCCTGCCAGCAAAGGCAGATCGTTCCAGATGTTATATCCGAAGACCTTCGCCGTATGCTTGCGAATGCTGGAGGTGGGATAGACCTGCAGGATGCCTTCCAGTGTTAAGGCGTTATAAGCATTGATCCAGAATGCCAGTTGAGCCTGTTTTGTTGCCATCAGCTGCGGATTTGCCTGGCTGAGTAACTTCAGATAATTCTGCAGAGCACGTCGATCAGCCTGCGACGCTTTCCAGGCTTGATAATTGACAAGGCCTTTCGGATCAACATATTTTTTCAGTAACCGGTCAAAATCGCCGTGATCAATCTGGGTCATCGAAATCTGTTCATTCGCAGGCCAGCGCTGTCCCAGGGGTTCAGCCGCCTCGCTGCGATGACTTTGTGGCAGACTTAACAGCATGATCCCGAGTGCGCGCATCACTGGCATCGAGAGCGATTTCCATCCAGACATCATTCCAAGATCCTCCATGAATTGTGAGAGTGGTTTGCATCTGAAATGATTATCGAGTTTCACGGAGTTTGAATCTGTGAGTTAACGCACAACACTCCGAAATCGTTCCGTGATTCAGAGAGAATTGCATGTTGGGTACCACGGCAAATCACGCGGGCTCACAAAAAAGGGTTACCCAAAAGAAGTGGGAAATTTCAGCGAAATCAAGAATCCGTAGTTTAAATTCTGCGGGAAATGTGAGATAACTCACAGAACAAAAGGGAATATCTGTCTACTTTTGATGCCTTGTAAGAACTTGCATCCTCACTCCCATATAAACCATGAGGTAATTAATGAAACGCCCTGAAATCAATCGACGTGATTTTAATCGACTGACATTTGCCGCTTTGGGCGGCATGGTCGCCGGCTCCATGACAGGCTGCGAGAAACCAGCTCCGCCGGCTCCCAAAACACCTGCTGCCACTGATGCTGAGGCAGGCAGTACGACGAAGGACGGCCATGATCATGCCGCTGATGAGACAAGCGACAAAGATGTCAGCTTATTAATGACCGAACCTCACGTCTGTCGTGGTTTGAATACCTGCAAAGGAACATTCGCGAGTATCGAAAATGCATGTGCCGGCCTGGGTGCTTGTGCTTCAGTCGCCGAACACACTTGTTCCGGTGCCAATGAATGCAAAGGCCAGGGGGGCTGTGGCACCAATCCCGGAATGAACTCCTGCAAAGGCAAAGGGGGCTGCCATGTACCTTTGATGGAAGACGCCTGGAAACTGGCCCGCGCCGAATTCGAAAAGGGAATGGAAAAGGCCGGCAAAAAAGTAGGGCCGGCTCCCGCTCCTAAAAAATAAATCGTGTTTTTGCGACAACGCTGCGGGCTCCTTGATCAACCGGATTGATAAGGAGCCTGCTTTTTGTTGTCTGCCCGAATTGCAAAATTCCTGTAACGTCTGAACGAGAAATCATCGTCGCGGGGAGGGAGTTGCCACACATGTTGAAACCACGTCTCGGACATGTCAACCTGGGTTTGGGAGTGGGTCTGCGAACCGTTCACTTTGCCCATATCCTGGAACACCAGCCGAAAGTGGACTGGTTTGAGATCATCTCGGAGAACTTCATGGATTCTGCCGGCAGGCCCCGGCATGTCCTGGAACTGATCGCCGCACGATATCCGATTGTCATGCATGGCGTTTCTCTTTCCATTGGAAGTACCGACCCCCTCAATCGCGAGTATCTGAAAAAACTGAAAACGCTGGCGGAGTCGATCAATGCCCGCTGGATTTCGGACCATGTCTGCTGGACCGGTGTCGCCGGCCGCAATACACACGATCTCCTGCCAATTCCCTACAATGAAAGTACGCTGTCCCATCTGGTGAAACGGATTCGCATTGTTCAGGAAATTCTGGAACGTCCGCTGGTTCTGGAAAACCCGAGCAGTTATCTGGAATTTCAGGATTCGACTATGACGGAGTCGGAATTTATCTGTCGTATGGCGGAAGAAGCAGATTGTGGCTTACTGCTGGATGTGAATAACGTCTATGTCTCCAGTGTGAATCATGAATTTGATCCCGTGCAATACATTGAAGCGATCCCCGCCCGGCGCGTCGTACAATGCCACCTGGCAGGTCACACTAATTGCGGGACGCACTTAATCGATACGCATAACGGGAAAGTCGTTGATCCGGTCTGGAACCTGTTTCAGTTAATGCACCAGCGAACCGGCGGTGTGGCTACATTGCTCGAATGGGATGCGGATATTCCCCCCTTTCCCGTGGTGCATGCAGAAGTTCTGAAAGCACGAAAATATATGGATGAGAATCTGCCTGTCTGTGACCGGCATTTTTCAGAAGAATCGGTCGCGAATCCCTCCTCGACGGCAATTCCTCATCCCGCCTCGTTTATTACGGCTGAAGTCGAATGAGTAATGAACCACGTAATCTGGATCAAATCCAGCGCTGGATGCAGGCCGTCATCAGTTGGCCCGCGGGAGTCAAAGCAGGCATCGCTTCCGCAGCCGCACAAAGCAGAATTCCGTTGAAAAGTGATGAGTTGGAAACAGTGATCACGGCCTCCAGCCAAATGACGAGCCTGGAACGGATGGGCATTTATGCGAACGCCTATTATGCCCGCCTGCTGGAATGTTTAAGTGAGGAATATCCGGCTCTGGTTTGCGCGATGGGCAAAACGGCCTTTGGTGCGTTTTGCATGGAGTATCTACAGGAATATCCCCCCGCCAGTTATACGCTCGGTGATTTGGGGGCGCACTTTCCTCAGTTCCTGAAAGAACACAAGCCGCCCGCTGAAGAAGGTGAAGTCAACTGGACCGACTTTCTGATTGAACTCGCGACATTAGAGCGCCTTTACAGCGAAGTCTTTGACGGCCCCGGCATCGAACAGGAAACACTTCTGACGGCAGAAGCATTGAGTTCCATCAAACCGGAAGACTGGCCTGAACTTTCTCTCAGGATGGCTCCCTGTTTCAGGCTGCTGCAATTTCAGTTTCCCGTTCATGAATATGTTTCGAGCGCAAGACGGGGAGAGACACCTGCCATTCCGGAACAGCAGACCACATATCTGGCGGTCACTCGCAGGAACTTTATCGTACGCCGTGAAACGATCACTCCGTCGGAATATTTCCTGCTTTCAAAGCTGCAACAAGGTCTGAAAGTGGGAGACGCCATTGCTCAATTCGCGGAATCAGATCTCTTCGAGACAGACGAGTTGGGTGAGCAGCTCCACCAATGGTTCAAACACTGGACCTCAGCCGCTTTTTTTATTGGTGTCAGTAAAGTCTGAGCATCGCCGGTAAAGTGGGAACGTCAGGAGAAACTTCAGCAGCCAACGCCACGAAAATCTTTCCTCTCAACGCTGCTGCGGGCCTTCGGTAGAATCATGCCCCGAATTGACCCCGAATTTGAAGATCTCTGATTTTTGCTCAAAATCGCGTCTGTTGCGCAAAATAGACAAATTAAGCTGTCTGGGTTGAGATTATGTCCTGTTTTCCCTGCCAAATGAGTGAGTTTGGGTCAATCTGCCCCCTGCTTCGGGCCTGTTTTGGGTCCTGAAGAACGACAGCTTAAACAGCCAACACTCCCCGCATTGACACAAAATCGGCTCGGAATTACAGTCCCGACTTAGAAATGGGACAAACGGAATCATTTCAGTGTTTACATTAATTTTCAAATGATTTGATCTGCAGGTTGGCTGTCAGGGA
>NZ_CALFPF010000098.1 GCF_937919775.1 uncultured Gimesia sp. | reverse complement strand
TCCTGTAGAATTCGTGCTTCGAAATCATCGCTCAGAGGAACATTAATAGCGCCTCGCAAATGAAATTCGCGATAAGAGGATTCAGGCAGGACTTCGACGAGCTTCAGATCGGGGCAGGATACCAGCAGCCCTTGTAAATCATTTCGACTGATGGTTACCATTCTCTCAACCTTGCGCTAAAAATGAACAACAGCTTTCGCTTCATTTCATATTTCTGAGCTAGAAAAAACGAAAATGTCGATAAAGCAGGGACTATCTTAACGCGTATTACACAAAGCGTGCTATCGGGTTAAAAGAGTGAAAGGTTTGGGGCAATTTTCTCAACCTGCTATCGGGAAATGCCCCAGTGTTAAAGTGATCTTGAATTCACGGAAGGTTCATGACAGATCGGGAGAATCCGTATCACCCCGTAAGATTGCTTCGCGATGCGGGGGAGAGTTTGCGGGAGTGATCGCAGGTCGGGAGAGTGTTATCTTTGCATTCTCATTTATTTTCCAGAACCCACTGGATCGCGTTACGTGTTAATTCTGTCGCATTTTCCAGATTCAGTTTGTGTTTGATGTTTTCCCGATATGTTTCCACCGTTTTGGGGCTCAGGTTCAGTTTCTCGGCAATTTTACGTGTCGTTTCCCCGTGGCCGATTTGCTCGAAGACCTCCAGCTCGCGGTCAGAGAGACTTTCGATGGGCGATTGATCGGTGTAATTATCGGAACCAATCGAGCGGCAGATCATGCGCTCTGTGATCTCGGAACTGAGAAAGACTTTCCCTTCCAGAACCCGGTAGATGGCTTTGATCAACTGTTCCGCAGCCTGCTGCTTATTCACAAAACCCAGGGCGCCTGCACGAATACAGCGTTCGGCAAATAAGTTTTCATCGTGCATGGAGACCGTCAGCATTTTGATCTGTTTGAATTGCGATTTGATATCCTTGATCAATTCGAGACCACTGCCGTCTTTCAGCGAGAGATCAACAATAATCAGATCGGGAGGATCCTGCATGACTTTTTTAATGGCGTCAATTTTACTGTCGGCTTCCGCGCAGACCTGAAGATCTGGTTCCCGCTCAATCAGCCGCGAATAACCCTCTCTCACGATGGGATGATCATCCACAATCATGATACGCGTTTTTTGCTGATTTGAGTGACTTGTCATTCTGATTGTTCAATCCATTTTATTCGGACGGTCATTGAAAATACGCCGGGAAGAGCCACTTTAGTTTTCGAGAAAAGTGTGACGCTGTTTTAAGATGATTCCCGCATTGCCGGTCGGAAAACGCGTTACTCCGCAGGTGGCATGTGATGCATTATACAATCAGATAAATGGGTCCGAAAGATCATCTGGGGTAGCAATCTTGTAAAATCGAACGTGCTAGCAGTTTTAGCCGGGGATCGCAGTTTCGTTAGACCCTGTCCCTTTCCCCGAATCCGGGAGTTGAGATAGAATTTGGCTTTCGGCTCCGATTCAATCAGATAAAGGATTCTCATGAACCCCCGCATATCATTACTAACGGTCTTTGCGCTATTTGTATTGTCCGGCTCTCTGTTTGCCGAGTCACCAGCGTCCCCCGTGGTTGTGCTTCAGCCTTTTGTGGACAAACATGAACTCGCAGGAGTTGTCGCGTTAGTCGCCGATAAGGATCAAGTACTCTCCGTTGAGGCGGTTGGTTTTGCTGACGTTGCGGGAGAGAAAGCAATGCAACAGGACGCCTTGTTCTGGATTGCCTCGCAGTCAAAGGGAATGACGGCGACCGCAGTTTTGATGCTGGTGGATGAAGGCAAGATTTTGCTGGATGACCCGGTCGAAAAGTATCTGCCCGAATTTCGCGGTCAGATGGTAGTCGCCGAGAAAGATGACAATCACGTTCTGCTGCGAAAACCCGCGCATCCGATTGCGATCCGCGAAGTGCTCAGCCACATGAGCGGGCTCCCCTTTAAATCGGCCATTGAAACACCGACACTCGACGGCCTGCCCCTCGAAGCAGCCGTACGCAGTTATGCGATGACGCCGCTGCAGACCGAACCGGGAACCCACTATCAATACTCCAACGCCGGCATTAACACGGCTGCGAGAATCATTGAAGTGGTCACAGGTCAGAAATACGAAGATTTTATGCAGCAACGGTTGTTTGATCCACTCGGAATGAAAGACACCACCTTCTGGCCCAATGCAGAGCAGGTCGCACGTCTGGCAAAGTCGTATCGCCCGGATGCTGCCAAAACGAACCTGGTGGAGTTTCCACTGAACCAGCTTGGTGCTCCGCTTGCTGATCGAAATCACCGCTTTCCCATGCCGGCCGGCGGACTGTTCTCCACGGCGCAAGACACGGCGATTTACTGTCAGATGTTGCTCAATGGTGGTGAACTGAATGGGCGGCGTTACTTGAGCGAAGCTGCTTTTAAGGAACAGACCACACGGCAAACGCCCGATTCGGTGAAGCAAAATTACGGGCTCGGTCTGACGGTGGGACCGGACTGGTTTGGACACGGCGGCGCCCAAGCGACCAACATGGAAATCTATCCGGACAAAGGAATTGTTGTAATCTGGATGGTGCAGCATGGCGGTTTTCCCGGCAAAGGGGCGCAGGCGCGGGGTGTCTTCAAGGATTGGGCTATACAGCACTTTGGTAAATGATGCGGAGGATTTTTCTGCAGGATCCTATTCGGATTTCTGTTTTCAGAGGTTGGTAGAGGGGCATCAGTCTCTTTGCACAATGAAAAATTCCCGGAAAGAGTATGACAGATGAATATTTATCAAAGTTTTGGTGTGGAGCCGATCATTAACGCTTGCGGAAGTGTGACACGACTGGGCGGGGCGCCGATGTCACCTGAAGTGCTCGCGTCGTTTCAGGAGGCCGCCGGTGAGTGGGTTCCGCTGGAACAGCTTCAGGCGGCTGCTTCGCGAAAGATCGCCGCACATACGGGAACGGAAGCCGGACTGGTGACGTCAGGGGCCGCGGGCGCGCTGACGTTGGGAACGGCTGCGATTCTGGCGGGTCATGATTTACGGCGGATGGAACAACTGCCTAACTGTGACGGTTTCCCGCACGAATTCATTATCGCACGGGAACAGCGCAGCGGTTACGATCACGCCGTCCGCGCCGCAGGCGCCAGACTGGTGGAAGTCGGTTTCAACGAAATTGTGTCCAATGCGGGCGTGCGTCGCACGGAAAGCTGGGAATACGCGGCGGCAATCAATGAGAACACCGCTGGCATCGTATACGTGCACGCGGGAGATTCACAGCCGGCATTAAGTGAAGTGGTCGAAGTCGCGCGACAACATGGAATTCCGGTTCTCGTTGATGCGGCGGGCGAGTTGCCTCCCCGCGCGAATCTCAAGACGATTGCTGCCACAGGCGCCGATCTGGTTGCCTTTAGTGGCGGCAAGGCGATTCGAGGGCCGCAGTCCACCGGTCTGTTATGCGGCAGACGCGAGCTGATTTCTTCCGCAGCGCTGCAGATGCTCGACATGGACGACCATTATCAACTCTGGCAGCCTCCCGCTGATTTGATTGACAGGTCTCTCTTTCAGGGGATACCCCGGCATGGCATCGGCCGGGCACTGAAAGTCTCCAAGGAAGAAATTATCGCGCTCCTGACGGCTCTGGATTTGTTTGCTTCGGGGGCATACGACGCACAGAATCGGGAGTTCCAATCCTGGCTGGAGAAGATTGGAGCAGAGCTGGAACTGGCGAATGTGAACGCTGCCTGTTACCTGGCCACGCCGGTCAGCAGCGAACGTTGGCCTCTCTTGGATATTCATATTGATGAAGAAACGGTGGGAACCGCATTTGAAGTCTGTCAGAGACTGCGCCAGGGGACGCCACCGATCTACGTCGGCCATGCCGGGTTACACGAAGGCATGCTGACAATTAATCCGCTGTGTCTCACTGCTGAAAAGGCACGCATATTAGCCGCGCGTTTGTGCGAGGAGCTGAAGTAACCGATTTCGAGATACGGCTCAGAAGCACCTGTGAGGATGTGACTCCAAATGAAATCTGGAGTTACCTCAAGAAAACAGGATATTGCAGTGAAAGTGGTGGGGAGAGTATTTTCACTGAAACCGATCGAATTAATCTCTGCTGAATCGCGACATCCACTATGCTGTGTTGATGTTAACCGTGTTGGATTCCGTTCGATGATTCAATGAAGTTCGGGATGATCGAGAGTTCCCGAAATTGTTAAATATAAAAAAACATCTT
>NZ_CALFPF010000097.1 GCF_937919775.1 uncultured Gimesia sp. | reverse complement strand
CGGCAAATTCATAAAGTTTTGCCAGATACGAAACCTCAGATCGTCAAACTGATCGGGCTGGTGGAATATCTGAATGATCAGCAATTGACAGAGCTGTTACACGCGTTGCATCAAGTCATGGTTCCCGGCGGAACTCTGGTGACACATGGACTGGTTGACCCATACAACGGCAGTCCGTTTCTCAAACGCGTTTTCGGTTTGCAACATGTGAAACGCAACGCGGACGACATGCAGCAAATACTGAAATCGACCGGATTTCGCATAATCGATCAGGTGACAGAGCCGATGCAGATTTATCCCATTCTCACTGTGGTAAAAGAGTAACCGATTTAAAACGAATTTTGTCAATGAGATTTGTCCGTAAATCAACAGCCATGTTTGACAATCGGTGTTTTCTTGCCAGCTTTATCGATGGCGACATAAGTAAAATTTGCCTCAGTGACTTTGAAATACGGGCAATGAGAATCTTCATGTCTGAGCACCGGTTCGACCCAGACTTCCAGCTGCAATCTCATCGAAGTCGTTCCGATTTTTTCCACCGTGCCATAACAGCTCACCACATCTCCCACTTTGACCGGACGAATAAACTTCATGGACTCCACAGCAATCGTCACCGTGCGGGTTCCCGAAATTTCTTTTGATAAGATCCCGCCGGCAATGTCCATTTGCGACATGATCCAGCCGCCAAAAATATCGCCATTGGCATTCGTATCAGCGGGCATTGCCAACGTTCGCAGAATCAGTTTTCCATCGGGCAGACCGCAGATTTCTTCCATTGCCGTTCCATTCTGTTTGCAGTTGGGAAAGACGATGCCCTTCTGACTCAGACCAATGTGAATTTGGATGCCACAGTTTTCTTATGATACACGCGGCGGACGACCATTGTTTTTCGCCACATGTCCTCCCCAGACCAGCAGGTTTTTACTGCAATCGTCCCGATCGATGAGGACTTCAATCAGAGCCGGGCCATTATGCGAAACCGCCATTTTAATCGCCTCATCGAGTTCACCTTCCGTACCTGCCTTGCAACTCCAGCCATTACCATCTTCCGCATTAAAGACATTGACCAGTTCGGCGTAGTTCCAGTTTTTGATCGTGTTATAAGGACCATCATGAATTTCGACTTCGATGGTGTAACCGCGATTGTTAATCAGAAAGATGATCGGCTTCAGTCCGTAACGAATGATCGTCGAGACTTCCTGTGCCGTCAGTTGAAACGAGCCATCCCCAATCAGCGAAATCGGACGTCGATCCGGTGCGCCGACACTGTATCCCAACGTCGCACCGACCGACCAGCCGATAGAACCGTACTGCATCTGCACTTCAAAACGCGAACCTGTGGGCAGGTTGAGCTGGATCCCGTTAAACCAGGAATCTCCTGTTTCTGCAAGCACTGTCGAATCAGGCCCCAGCATCTGCTGAATCCGCGAAAACAGTTGCCGTGTCGAAAGCGGTGTTTCCGGGGTGCCGGGACGCAGTGGCGTGACCTCTTCCTGAATCCGTTTAAAGGCAATCATCGAAGCGTCATTCGGCTTCAACTTTGTCGCGAGTTGTTCCAGGAATTCGGTTAACTTGACGTTGCTGAAAGTCTGATTCGGAAAAACGACACTGTTCGGTCGCGCTTGAATAACCTTAGCAGGATTGATCAGTGCCGCATGGCCGGTGGTTGTGTAGTCGGTAAACGTCGGGCCGGCAAACAGGCAGAGGTCTGAAGAATCCACGATCTCACCACAGCCGGGCGAACCAACGGGGCCCCAGTAGGTTCCCATGTAATGCGGATGCTGCTCGTCAAAAAAGCCTTTGGCGTTCGGCATGCTGGCAATGGCATAACCTGACGCGTCTGCGAGTTTGTGAAAATTCGCTTCCGCTCCAAAAGACCGCAGTTTGACGCCCGATACCAGAACCGGTTTGACGGCGGCATTCAGTAATTCCGCGGCTCGTTCGACGGCTGCCTTGAGTGAAAGCGGATCGCTGGCGGTCGGGCCGCCGAACGATCGTACATTGGGTTTTGATGTGACGGCAGACGCGATGTTGCAGGCGATTTCAATATACACCGGTTTGCGAAAGCGGAGCGCTGTCTGAATCGCATGGTCGATTTGCGTGGGGGCTTCTCTCGGATCATGAATCGTAACGGCTTCCGCAGTCACTTTGGAAAAAATCTCTCGTTGATAATCATAATCGAGTAAACCGAGCGTATGATGTAACATTTCAAACTCGGCTTCCGAATTTGTATTCGGCCCACCTGAGACGGCGATCACCGGTAAATCTTCGGCATACGCCCCGGCGATTGCGTTGAGCAGGCTCAAGCCTCCCACGCTAAACGTCACGAACACGGCGCTCGCACCGCCTGTAGCCCGGGCATAACCGTCGGCGGCATATCCTGCGTTTAATTCATTGCAGCAGGAAATCATTTTCAGGTTTTTATTTTCCAGAAGCTTGTCCAGTAAGACAAGATTGTAATCTCCCGGAACGGCGAAATAGTGTTGTAAACCGATTTCTTCCAACCGGGAAGCCAGATACGAACCAACAGTGGTTGTACAATTATCAGACATGAAAGTTCCTTCTATCAATGAATTCGTATCATCCGGAGATGTCACAGGCTGTGTGATATCAATACTCTGGTTTCCACATGGTTTCTTCGATGCGCTCGTCAATTTCTTCCTGAGTGATTGAGTCAGCGACTCCCGCTTCGATGGCTGCCGCTACAACGGCCCGCGCAATTTTTTGGCCGACTTCTCGAATAATGGTCAAGGAAGGGAGCAGCGATGCAGTGGGATCTTGGAGCGCGGGCGAAGTTTCTTTCAATGCAGCCGCAGCTGCCATGAACATGGAATCGGTGACCCGTCGTGCCCGGGAAGCAAGGATGCCCAGCCCCATTGCCGGGAAAATATAACTGTTATTGCATTGCGCGATGGTGTGCGTGACCCCATTATATTCAACTGGATCAAACGGGCTCCCGGTGGCGATGACTGCATTGCCGTTCGTCCACTTCAATAAATCGGTGGGTGTTGCTTCTGCACGCGAAGTCGGGTTGGAGAGCGGGAAGATCACGGGCCGCTCGACATGTTTTGCCATCTCACGAATAATGGCTTCGGAAAATGCGCCGGCTTGCCCGGTGGCTCCGATCAACACACCCGGTTTACTGTTACGAACCACATCGGCGAAAGAAATCGCTCCCGAGACATCGCAGTCCCAGCCTTTCAGATTTTCCGGCAACTGGGCCAGTTGCAGATGTAACTTATCCAGATCAGTCCGGCCTGTGTGTAATAATCCATCGAAGTCAATCACATAGAAATGCGAACGCGCTTCCGGTTCGCTCATGCCGGTTTGCAGCATGGCCTGTTTTAGCTGCAGGCAAATTCCCACGCCGGCCGATCCGGCGCCCAGCATGACAATCCGTTGATTTTCGAGTTTCCCACCAGCGGCCGCAATTGCGGCTAAGATCGTGCCCGTCGTCACCGCCGCCGTTCCCTGAATGTCATCATTAAACGTACACAGATCATCGCGGTACTTTTCAATAATCCGTTCTGCATCCACAGAAGCAAAATCTTCCCACTGCAGCAGCACATGCGGAAACCGCTTCTTGACGGCATCCACGAACTGTTCAATAAATGCGTCGTACTCGGCGCCTTTGATTCGGTTTTCCCGCCAGCCGATGTAACGCGGGTCGTCCAGCCGTTCCTGATTATTCGTTCCCAGATCCAGCACAATCGGCAATGTTTTGGCGGGAGCAACTCCGCCGCAGAGTGTGTACAGTGATAATTTTCCGATCGGAATGCCCATGCCTCCGGCCCCCTGATCTCCCAGACCAAGGATGCGTTCGCCGTCTGTCACCACGATCACGTCAATGTCTCGTTCAATATTTTCAAAAATCGCATCCATCGATTCACGTTCGGGATACGAGATGAAAATCCCCCGCGGACGTCGGTAGATATGGCTGAAGCGTTCACAGGCCAGACCCACGACGGGCGTGTAAACGATGGGCATCATTTCAGTGATGTGTTCCAGCAGCAGGCGATAGAACAAGGTTTCGTTTTCATCCTGGAGCTGCCTGAGAAAAATATGCTTGTCGATATCAGTATGGAAATCGCAGAATGCTTCATACGACCGTGCCACCTGTTCTTCGAGCGTATCTACGTGGGGGGGCAGCAGTCCCAGCAGTCCATGCTTGATCCGTTCCTCCTGGGTAAAGGCAGTTCCCTTATTCAGGAGCGGGTCTTCGATCAGCAATGCCCCACGTTTTTCGATAGTAAATTCTTCTGTTGACCGTCCTGAATTCATGGTTTCGTGTCCCGATGTGAATATGACGTGGGTTGATGAAGAGTCGACTGCCGGCAGTCCCCTGCAGGTCCTCTGAAATCTGCCATAGAATAATGGAAAAGCGGTGAGTCTGTCGATGTGACTCTCGAGAAAGTGCGCGGATTCCCGGAAGCGGAATGTTTTCAGGCGGAAATACCGCGGAATTGGCGGGAAACAGGCGAAGTTTTTCATGCACTGCTTGCAACTCAGAATCAGATATCGTAAATATCAGTTGCTCTGGAAAGATCTGGTCTCTCTGGATGTCGTCAGTCGGATCACTCGCTTTTAACTTCAAAGTCTCCGGATAAATCGCCTTATGATACGCCAATTCAAACTCGCACTGGTGCAGGTTTCGCTGAATGGGCTGCCTGACCAGAACCTGTCAAAGTGTCTCGCGTGGGTTCGAATCGCCGCCGAGCAGGGGGGACAGGTCATCTGCCTGCCCGAGCTTTACAGTTCCTTTTATTTCTGCCAGAAGGAAACGACGAAATATTTTGAGTTCGCTGAGCCACTCTACGATAAATCGTTTACCGCCTTCAGCGAACTGGCGAAAGAACTGGGCGTGGTGATTATTGTTCCGTTCTTCGAAAAACGAGCCGAAGGCCTGTATCACAACAGCGCTTACATTATCGACGCGGATGGCAGTGAAGCGGGCCTGTATCGAAAGATGCATATTCCCGACGATCCCTGCTTTTATGAAAAGTTTTATTTCACACCCGGCGATCTCGGTTTCAAAGCCGTGCAGACCCAGTTCGGAAAAATTGGCACGTTGATCTGCTGGGATCAATGGTTCCCGGAAGGCGCACGGATCACGGCGCTGAGTGGTGCAAACGTGCTCGTTTATCCGACGGCTATCGGCTGGCATCCGCATGAAAAAGCCAAGTACGGTCCCAGACAGCACGATTCCTGGATGACGATTCAACGCAGTCACGCCATCGCAAATGGTACCTTCGTCGCTGCCGTCAACCGGGTCGGCTTCGAACAGCCGGAACCGGAACAGCCGGGTCTCGAATTCTGGGGATCTTCCTTTATCTGCGGCCCGCAGGGGGAAATTCTCGCGCAGGCCTCGGCTGATGAGGAAGAAATTCTGATTGCTGAGGTCAACCTGGATCTGATGGCGGAAGTCCGTCAGAACTGGCCTTTCCTGCGCGACCGCCGGATAGACGCGTATGGCAATATTCTCAAACTCTATCATGATGATTCTTCTCAATGAGCAACATCACCCGCAGACTGCCCGCCGAGTGGGAACCGCATCAGGCGACGCTACTCTCATTTCCCTTTAACGGCAATGACTGGCCCGGCAAGTACGACGTCATCAAATGGGCGTTCGTTGAAATGATTCGCAAGGTCGTAGAGTTCGAAAGCGTGCTGCTGGTCGTGAAGTCGGAAAGCCAGCAGCAAACTGTCGGCGCCATGCTCCGGCAGGCACACGCCGATACGAAACAGGTCAAGTACATTATTCAAAATACGAACCGCAGTTGGATGCGCGATTCCGGCCCGATTGTCGTGCAGCGGAGCGACGGTAAACGCGAGGCGCTGCAGTTTCGCTTTAACGGCTGGGCCAAGTATGCCAATCACCGACTGGACTGGAAAATCTCCGCAGCCGTCGCGACAGCCTTGAAGGTGCCTTTAACGGAAGTGCTTTATCAGGGGCGCCCCGTCGTTCTTGAAGGGGGTGCGATCGAAGTTAACGGCAAGGGGACCTTGATCACGACCGAAGAATGTCTGCTTGATCAAAAAACGCAGGTCCGTAATCCCGGTTTTACCAAACAGGATTATGCCACCATCTTCCAGGAATATCTGGGCGTGACGAATGTGATCTGGCTCGGCGAAGGCATCGAAGGGGACGACACGCACGGCCACGTCGATGACATCTGCCGCTTCGTGAATCCGACGACCGTGGTCGCCTGTGTGGAACCTAACAAAAAAGATATCAATCACCGCCGCCTGGAAAAAAATCTGGACCGTCTGAAACAGGCCCGTCTGGAAGAGGGCAGCAAACTGGAAGTCGTTCCCCTGCCGATGCCGGGTCGCCTCGATTTTGAAGACCTGCGGCTTCCCGCCAGCTATGTCAATTTCCTGGTAACCAATGGCTGTGTGCTGGTGCCGACGTTTAATGATCCGAACGACACAATTGCACTCGGCGTGCTCGGTGAACTCTTTCCCAACCGGCAAGTCATCGGCATTCACGCCGTCGATCTCGTCTGGGGACTGGGGACGCTGCACTGCCTGAGCCATGAGATCACGGCGGCGGCGAAAAAATAGCGATTCGGTCTTAGATTTTCAGGAATCGATTGAGTCTGGCCTTGATTGCGGGTACGATAAATAAGGATTGTTTATTTATCCGCTGATCACAGTTCCCTGCCATGACTCACACCACCCGCCTGAACTCCTGCTGCTAAGGTTACTATCATGAATCGACTGCCTTCGCTGATTGTTCTGTTCTCTGTTCTTATCGTTTCAGTGTTTGCTGAAGCGGCCGAAGACTTGAATGTGCTGCCCCCATTGAAAGGGGACGCAGCCGAATCCGGTTTGGTTTATCACGCGCTGCAGCAGCAGGCACATGCCGCATTTGCCAAACGCAAAGCCACCTATGAAGCGATCAAGACAACCGAAGATTGTGTCGCCTACCAGAAACAGATGAAAGAGTTCTTTCGCACTCAGGTCGGCGGCTTTCCTGAACGGACCCCATTGAACCCGCGCGTGATCGGGCACTTGAAAGGGGACGGTTTTCGCGTCGAAAATGTGATTTATGAAAGCTGGCCCGGTCATCACGTGACCGCCAACTTGTATCTGCCGAATACGAAGCCACCTTATCCAGGCGTGCTGGTTCCCTGCGGACACAGTCATGATGGCAAAGCCGCCGACGGATATCAGCGGGCCTGCATGCTGCTGGCCAAAAACGGGATGGCCGCACTCTGTTATGACCCCATCGGTCAGGGGGAGCGGTATCAGGTTCTTTCAAAAGAGCCGAATGAATTTTTCCGCGGCGGCAGTCGCTATCGTCCGCCTCATCCACGGGTGCAGTATTATTGTACGGCAGAGCACACGCTGATGACGGTCAGCTCGATTCCGCTGGGGAGCAATTCGGCCCGCTATCGGATCTGGGACGGGATGCGGAGCATCGATTATCTGGTCAGTCGACCGGACATTGATCCGAAACGCATCGGCTGTACGGGGAACTCGGGTGGCGGAACTCTGACCAGTTATATTATGGCCCTTGATGAGCGTGTGCAGTGTGCAGCGCCCGTCTGTTATTCAACCATGTTTCGGTATCTGGTTGATTTCAACGGACCTCAGGATGGGGAGCAGGTTATTTTCGGCCAACTCGCCTACGGGATGGACATTGCCGACTATACTTTAATGCGGGCTCCCAAACCAACGTTGATCTGTGCCGGCACGCACGACAGCACATTCAAAATTGACGGTACCTGGGAATTGTTCCGCGAAGCAAAACGCTTCTATACACGTATGGGATATGCGGAGCGGGTGGGTATCATCGAAGCCGACGCGCCGCATGGATTCACGATTCAATTACGTGAAGGGGCAGCCCGCTGGATGAATCGCTGGTTAATGCACAAAGAAAATCCGATCTTCGAAGGAGATCTACCGGTCTTTACCGATCAGGAACTGCAATGTTCGCAGTCGGGTCAGATTTTATTGGACGCCGGCGAGCGTTCGCTGTTTGAAATCAATGACAGCTTGAACCATCAGTTGGCAACAGAGCGGACCGAGCTGTGGAGCAGCGGGGATCTGAAAACGCTGCGTGACCGGGTCCGCGAGGTGAGTGGCATCGCGCAACTCGCCGAACTGCCTCGGCCGGAATTCAAAGAAGTCGGCACCATCCAACGTCCGGGGTATCAGATCACAAAACTGATTCTGAATCCCGCGCATGGTGTGCCTCTGCCGGCGCTGTTGTTTCAGCCTGAAAATCCGTCAGGAGAACTCGTCCTCTATCTGCAGGGAGAAGGAAAACAGATCGACGCCGGTGAAGGGGCCGCGATTGCAGAACGAGTGAAACTGGGGGATATCGTGCTGGCGGTAGACGTGCGCTGCATTGGCGAAACCTCGCGTAAAAACAATCGCAAGATCGGCTGGTCGCATGGCCTGCTCGGACCGAATTACCATGAATGGGCGCTGGCTTATCTGCTGGGTGATTCGATGGTCAAGTTGCGGTCGGAAGACATTCTGGTGGCGGCGAGATTTCTCTCGGAATATCAATCAAAAGCCAAGCCAGAAAAAGTGGAGTTGATTGCCATTGGTGAAACGGCGATCCCCGCACTCCATGCGGCGGCGCTCGAGCCGGATCAATTTTCAAAGATCAGTTTGAGCCGCATGATACCCTCCTGGGGGGAAGTCGTGAAAACGCCGGAAACTCAGAATCAGCTGATTAACACGGTGCATGGGGCGTTAAAAGTGTATGACTTGCCAGAACTGATCAAATTGGCTGGCGATTCCAAAGTCAAAGTCTCGCAGCCTGCGAGTGTGACAGCAGATCTGGCGGTGAAAGCGGACTGAGCTGATCTTGAGTTACTAAACAACTTTAAACAGCGGTTCCATTCAGGGAAGCACGCTGGACAAAGCCCGCTGCGCCCTTAATAATGAGATACCCCAATCTCATTTATTCCACTTTCTTACCGCTGCTGTGATCGGCGGTTTGCGCTCGATAGGAGATACGTTGATGCAATCGCTGACCCGTCGGATGGCTTTAAAATTGTTTGCCCTGGGAACCACGTTTTTTGGTCTCAAAAAAACGGAGACTCTGGAAGCAGCAGAACAGAACAAGGATTCATCCGTCATCGGTCGCTGGAACAAAACACATGACCGGGTCTGGCTGGGAGAAGAATTCTGGGCAAACCCGATGGAAGACTGGCGGATCTTGGACGGCGCCGCCGAATGCCAGACGACCGGAGGCGACCGTAATATTCAACTCGTTACGCATCAACTAACGAATGTTGACGCTCCTTTTGCAATGTCTGTTCGCGTGAGTCAGGTCGAAGTCAAACAGCAGGATGGCGGCGTTGGTTTTCGTGTGGGGGTAAAAAGCGATATCAATGAATATCGCAGCAACTGTTTCGCCAAAGGGGGCATCAAAGCAGGTGTGATTGACGGGACGCTGGTGCTGGGTAACAAACAGCAGAAGTTAAATAACCCGGTTGACATGAAAGACTGCGTATTGACGCTCACGGGAAAACCGGACGACGATAAATATTCACTGACGTTAACCGTTTCCAAAACGGAATCTGACAAACCGCTGGCAACACTCACACAAACATTTCCGGCACAGGCGGTGTTGGGAAATGTGGCGCTGGTCAGTAACTTTGATGCCCGCTTCAAACGCCTGATCGGTGCGCGGTATCGTTTCACCGACTGGTCGGTATCCGGCGACGCGTTCACGGTCTCTCCCGAACACAAGTTTGGTCCGATTTTGTGGTCCCAGTATTCGCTCAGCGATTCTCGCAGCGATGATGGTTTCGTGATGAAGATCAGCGCGCTGACAGGTCCCTTAGGCGAACAAGATAACAAGGACGTCGAACTGTTCATCAAGCAGGGGGATGCATGGAAATCGCTGGGAACCGCGGCACTCGACACTGACGCCTGGACCGCCACCTTTCGCATTCCCCACTGGAACGAAAAGGAAACAACGCCGTTCAAGCTGGTTTATCGGGAAAAGCAGACCGACGGGACAGAAACCATCGCCGAGCGGACTGGCATCATTCGTTCCAATCCCGAAGGTCGTCCTTTCAATCTGGGGGCGTTGACCTGTCAGAAGGATTACGGATTCCCTTATGAACCGGTGGCAAAGAACCTGCTGAAAGTCGATCCCGATCTGCTGTATTTCTCCGGCGATCAATTGTACGAAGATCATGGCGGCTTCGGCCTGATTCGTGATCCCGCCGAACCTGCCATTCTGAATTACCTCCGCAAATTCTACATGCACGGCTGGGCGTTTGGGGAAGCAATGCGCGATCGCCCCACGATTTGCATTCCTGACGACCACGATGTGTTCCAGGGAAATATCTGGGGAGAAGGAGGTATGCCGATGAAAGAGGGGACGACTTCTTCTAACGGCGGATATCGTGAACCGGCGCGGATGGTGAATGTCGTTCACAAAACCTGTGCCGCCCATCATCCTGATTTTTATGATCCTGCTCCCTGTAAGCAGGATATCAGTGTGTATTTTGGCGATCTGGTTTATGGTGGCGTGGGTTTTGCCATTCTGGGAGATCGGCAGTTCAAAAGTGGTCCGGAACACGTTGATACCGGTAGCGGCAGAGCAGACCATGTGACTGACCCCAATTTTGATACATCCAAACTGGATAAACCGGGCCTCGAACTGCTGGGCGAACGACAGGAGAAATTCCTCGAGCACTGGTGCGCTGACTGGCGGGGACACACGATTAAGGTCTTATTAAGTCAAACCGTCTTTTCCGGAGTCGCCACACATCATGGCGGTTTTAATGGTTATCTGAAAGCAGACCTCGACGCCGGCAGCTGGCCTCAGACGGCTCGCAATCGGACGGTACGTATGCTTCGCAAAGGGATGCCGCTGCATATCAACGGGGATCAGCATTTGACGACGCTTTCACAATACGGTGCCGACGCGCAGCGCGACGGTAGCTGGTCCTTCTGCACGCCGGCGATCTCCGCCGGTTATCCCCGCTGGTGGCGCCCCGACGAAGTTGGCATGCCTCATGAAAACCGTCCTCAGCATGGCTTGCCGAACACCGGAGAATATCTGGACGGCTTCGGGAACCAGGTCTATGTGTATGCAGTCGGCAATCCTGAGCCAGGTACGGAAAAGAACCGCTATGATCTGGCCCACCAGAAAGGGAGCGGCTTTGGCCTGGTTTTCATTGACCCCAAAGAGAAAACGTATACGATCCACTCCTACCGTTTTCAGATCGATGCCACCGATGGGAAAGCCTCGAACGAGTTTCCCGGTTGGCCCGTTGTCATTCATCAGAAAGAAAATGGCGGTGCAAACCAGCTACAGTAACCGAAAGCCGTAAGTAGACGTGTCTCATTTCCCACAACCCGCCGGTGCCAGGAGACGGAACGATGTTGAAGAACGTTTGTGTCTGTATTTTAACATTGCTGACGATGACTTCAATTTCGTTTGCGCAAACGCGCGAAGAAAAAGTTCTCCAGGATCGCGCGAAAGTCGAAGCGGGCGGGTATTGGATCTACAACGATCTGCAGCAAGGTTTCGCGCAGGCTGAGAAAACAAAGCAGCCGTTACTGGTTGTCCTGCGTTGCATTCCCTGCGAAGAATGTGTGAAGCTGGATGAGGAGCTGATGGAGAAAGATCAGGCGCTCAAACCGTTGATGGACCAGTTTGTGCGCGTGCGGCTGATTTCGACGAACGGTCTGGATCTGTCGCTGTTTCAGTATGATTACGATCAATCGTTCGCGGTCTTCATGCTGAATGCAGACCGCACGATTTACGGCCGGTTTGGCACACGTTCGCATCATACGCTCTGGTCGGAAGATGTTTCGATTGAAGCACTCGCCAAAGCGATGCAGGGCGCACTGGAATTACATGCGAAATTTGATGTTATCAAAGCCTCTCTCACAGGCAAACAGGGACTGAAACCC
>NZ_CALFPF010000096.1 GCF_937919775.1 uncultured Gimesia sp. | reverse complement strand
GTTAATGTGTTGGGAGCGGGTTCTTAGGAATTACAGTAGGTCATAAATCCACGGACGGCGGTCAGATAGGCTTCGGGTTCATCGTCGGCAATGGAATGGGAACTGTTGGCGAAGATTTTCAGGTGGGCGCGGGGAATTTTTTCTGCGATGAGTTCGGAATGATTTGGCGGACAGATCCAGTCGTGTGCGCCTCCCAGCACCAGGGTCGGGCAGGTGATTGAAGGTAACTGGTCGATGAAGTCGTACGTCTGTAGAAAACCGCGAAAGCCGGCGTTGAGCTGCTCGAAGTTGCGGATGCCACGCGGCCAGCTCTTGTCCAGCTTCCCGGCGTCGAACTTCGTCGAGTACATCGGCCCCATCGCTTTGTAATATTCGTAAACCTGCTGCTGCGACTGAAAGTTTCCCTCCCACAGCCACTGACAGACGCGCTGTTGTTCGGGGGTGCCACGTTCGCTGACAATGCGCTGGGCGTCTTCCAGAAAACGATAGCTGGGAGCCGTCGCGACGAGAATCAGATTTGCCACCCGCTCGGGATAACGAATCGCATAACCCTGCGCCACCATGCCGCCGTAGGAGGAACCGAGGACCGAAATGCGTTCCAGCCCCAGGTGGTCGCGCAGTCCGTCGACATCATCGATATTCTGGTCGAGCGTGTAAGTCGCAGGATCAGCGGGGGCACTGCGGCCGGAACCGCGATGATCTACATAAACCAGTTGCACCGTATCGCGCAGCGGCGCGGAATTCAGTTTAAAACTCGAGTGATCGCTGCCTGGCCCGCCATGCAGCAGAAACAGAACGGGACGCTCGACCATGCGATCAACCTCAGGGACCAGCCCCATGCCATCGACATCAAAATAAATCTCGGCTCCGTTGACTCTGGCTCGCATTATGTTTTTCCTGTGCTCTGAAGGCTCGATGTGGATCTGGCTGAATTCGTCTTATGGTTTTTGGCAGTCTGTCTGATACGACTACATTACCGCATCCTGCGGGAACGGTTCAAGGATCAGGTCGAATGTTAGAAATAATGTTGGTTTTGATTCGGGAAATGCAGTATGGTGAGTCTCACTTTACGGTAACTTCATTTTTAACGTGCAGTGAAATTTCAGAGAGAGGGGCGGGAATGAGTGACTCTGGCTCCAATGCGGGTGAATTAGTTTTGTTATGCGATGGTGGTACAAAGGAATTTCAAACGGAGTTGTCATCGTTAGAAGAGGGGAGTGAGAAATGGAGAGAATTTCTCTGGTCACAGTGCGACAGTGACAACAATCTCATCCAGGTAACCGCTTTTCATGAGATCAGAAAGAGTGGTGATCCTGCCTGGTTAAGCCCTCTATTCGAGCGATTGAAGACCGAATCGTTCCCAACAACCTTAGCTGCGATATTTTGTGCGATCGCCGGGCTGGGCGGGTTTCAGTCCAAAGAGGACTATACGCATTATTTTGAAGAGACTAATGATGACAGACGCGGTGCCGCGATGCAGATTATTTATTTCTTACCACGTGAAGAGGCAATCGAACTGCTCTTGAAAATCCTGAAACAGGATCCCGATTTCGAGTTGCGGAAAGTCGCTGCTGAAAGGCTCGCGTATTTACATTCCGACGCGGGACTACCACTTTTACTTGATGCCCTGAATGAGAAACAATTTTATAAACGTATCAACGCTGCCTGTGCACTCTCCCTGTTGAATAATGCGACGGGACTCAACATTTTACATCCGTTAATCGAAACACATTTAACTCTTTCAAAGCAGGATCGCACCAATTTAGTGTTTGCTCTGTCAGGACTGTTGATTGAAGTTGGGATTGAACCTCCTCCCTGTGACAGGCCAGAGGATTTACCAGTGGAATCTATCTTTAGAAAAGCAACTGACTGGATCGAAAATAGACCTGGATGGAATCAACATCCTTAGACTATATTTGAAAAAAGAGCAAAGGGTTCCTTCTCTCTCTTTCGAACATTCAATGACGTGACGTGCGTTTTGATCTGGTAGAAACGGGAACAAATCATGCAGCAACGCCAGTCAGCCCGGGCGATTCTTCTGAACGCGCTGGATCAGGTGCTTTTGATCCAGCATGCAGATTCGACTCCGGTTGATCCTGCGCGGCCTGATGTGCGCTGTTACTGGGCGACGCCCGGCGGGGGGATTGAAGCCGGTGAGCTCCCCCTCGATGCACTGCGGCGCGAGTTGCAGGAAGAACTGGGGCTGGCAAACGTCGTCATCGGCAGGCAGGTCGGCGTTCGGGAAGTACCGTTGAACCTGTCGGATGCAGGGCTGGTGCTCAGTCACGAAACGTACTTCGTGTGCCGTGTTGCTGATGCGCCGCAGCTCAATCAGGCCGGGATGTCGGACAGCGAACGTCAAACACTCAAAACGATCCGATGGTGGTCGCGCGAAGCACTGCACATCACGAACGCAATTCTGCGTCCCGGTGCGCTGCCGAATATCGTTGAGCACGCATTGCACGCCGATTCCGAACCGGTTTTCATACGCGACTGATCAAAAAAAATTGAGATGAGGCGAATCCCTTTTCTGTCCGCTCTTGGTACTCTGCTGTTGATCCAGCAAGACGTAAGGGTATTGATATGTTGAAGCAAACGCATGCAGAAACAATCGGCCTATGTTTTTTAACAATGCTAAAATTCTGACTTGCGAGACGAACAAACTCCCTTGTGTGAAATTTTTATATACTTTTGATTGAAAGGGTGTATTTTGGTGAATGAGTGTGTTGGTTGATACGCGATCACTTTCGTTGATTTCATTTTAGCAGGGGCCAATCATGAATAAACAGAAACGCGGATTTACACTGATTGAATTATTGGTCGTAATCGCGATCATCGCGATTTTGATTTCGTTGTTGTTACCGGCAGTCCAGCAGGCCCGCGAAGCAGCGCGACGGAGTTCGTGTAAGAACAATCTCAAACAGATTGGCTTAGCGCTGCACAATTATCACGAGACCTTTCGTTCGTTTCCTCCGGGCGGCGTCACACTCGGGGCCTGTTGCGGAACGAAAAGCGGGATCAACTGGGCCATTGCCATCCTGCCTTATCTCGATCAGGCACCGCTGTTTCAAAAGTATGATTCCAGCGCGTTTAATGAAGATCCCCCTAACGCGTTTGTTCGGGAACAAAACATGGTTGTCTACAATTGCCCGTCGGATAAGAACGCCGGGAAATTAATGCAGCCGGCGAGTGGACCGGGCAGCGGAGAGCAGTATCGCATGAGTTCCTATCGCGCCGTTTCTGGAAAAACGGATACGAGCGGCTGGATGGACAACGCCGACGGATCGGCTCTCCCGAGTAACTGGCGGGGGGTGTTGCACAGTATTGGAATGAATGGTTTCACGGTAGAGAAGTTCAATACGATTACCGATGGGACTACGAATACGATCATGGTGGCAGAGTATCATACGAAAACCGAGCCTCGCCGCGGGACGTTCTGGGCGTATACTTACACTTCTTACAGTCAGTCGTCCTTCACGGCCCAGCGTCGCACTTTGATTCCCGATTATAATCGTTGTGTGGCCATTGGAGGTACAGGGGGCAGTAACGCCTGCAAACGAGGCTGGGGCAGTATGCATGTCGGTGGAATGCAGGTTCTATTGGCGGATGGTTCAAGCCGCTTTCTGGGCGAAAACATTGATTTGACGCTCTTTCAAAGTCTGGCAACCCCTGAAGGAGAAGAAATCGTCGGGGAGTGGTGATCTCCTCCTTTCATCCGTTGGAATGTGACAGGTGAATTGAACGCTTATGATTCGAGTTTCCTGGAAGGAGTGTTTTCACAGATGAGCAACTTTCTGATTCCTCGATTGTTTCTGATGATCATCACATTGACAGGGCTCACGGGATGCGGATCGAGTGATGTAAAGCTGGCGTCTGTTGCCGGGACGGTGACGATGAACGGCGAACCGCTGCCGGGAGCCACCGTGCTGTTTCGTCCGCGCACGATAGAGGCGGACAGCGAGGCCAAAGGAGCGGCTGAGTCATTCGGCAAAACGGATGACAAGGGCCACTACGAACTTGCCGTAGTCATGACCGGCGACACAGGGGCGGTCGTCGGGCCGAATGATGTGATCATCACGCTCGACGTGTTCGAAGAAATTCTGCCGACTTATGACAAATCCGGAAAAGACCGCCGCGGCCCCAACCCGATTCCTGCGGAATACAATTCAAAAACGACACTGGAATTCGACGTCCCTCCGGCAGGAGCCGAGAACGCCGATTTCCAACTCGTCAATCCGGATTTCAAGGTTCCCGATAAGAATGCACATCCGGAAAAAGATGTGTGATGAGGCATTTCACACCGATTCTGATCCTGTCAGCTTACAGACCTGACAGGATCATGGTTTGCCCGCTTTTCTGTCCTCTAATCCGCTCAGCCAAACAATTCCATGATCGGTTTACCCGTGGTCAGCGTGCGTAAGATGCCGGTGGGGTCTTTGGGATCGTTGATCGGAATGTCGAGGGCATGGTAGATGGTCGCCGCCAGTTCTTCGGGGCGGACAGGGTTGTGCGTGGGATACTCGCCGTACTTGTTGGACTTGCCGTAGACTTGCCCCCCGGCAATGCCTGCGCCGGCGAGGATCGAGGAGAAACAGCGCGGCCAGTGCTGGCGTCCGGGTGGATCCTGCTTCAGAACATTAGGGGTGCGGCCGAACTCGCCTGTCACAACGACCAGCGTGTTGTCCAGCATGCCTTGCTCTTTGAGATCAGAGAGCAGAGCAGCCAGCGCCTGATCCAGACGAGGCAGGCAGAACCCCATACCGTAAGAGCCGTTGCCGAAGGCGTTGCCCATGCCCATGTTGCCGCCGTGCATGTCCCAACTGCTGCTGGGCGGGCCTTGCTTGTCGTGATCCGCCTGTCCGGTCCAGCCGTTGACGGTCACAAAACGGACGCCCGATTGCACCATCCGCCGGGCCAGCAGCAGATTCTGACCGAGGGGATGCATGCCATACCGCTGGCGAACTTTGTCTGGTTCCTCATTCATATTAAACGCCTTGCGGCCTTCGGCTCGCGTTAACGCTTCGTAGGTCTTCTCGCGCAGGTCCGACCAGTCCTTCACTGTCTGGTCTTTGTCCAGTCGGTTGGATTCCAGATTGCTCAGCACAGCCTTTCGCTTTTCGAATCGAGCCTCATCATAAGCGGCGTAAATCTCCGGCGGCTTGAAGTCGTTCATCGCCGGATGGTTATCCGCCGAGCCGACAAACACGGGCGCGTAAGCCGAGCCCAGATAACCGCCGATGCCGATGTTCGGCGCGCAAAAGACGGGTGGCCCCACGCATTTGATGAGCCACGCGTTGGAAACGAAATTGCGTTTGCTCGGTTTGTGTTTCGCCACATAGGAGCCGAGGTAGGGTTGTTCATTCACCATGCCCTGCTGCACACGTTTTTCCGATTGGCCGCTGAGCAGATTGTGCATCGCGTCGAAGTGATTGCTGATCGCCCCCGGATGCGACATCGAATTAATCAGCGTGAACTCGTCGGTCAGCTTGGCCAGCTCCGTGTGCATCTCGTTGATCCGCATGCCGGGAACCTTGGTGGCAATCGGCATATACGGCCCGCGATATTCCAGCGGTGCCTCCGGTTTCATGTCCCAGGTATCCAGGTGGCTCGGCCCGCCACACAGCAGAACGAAGATGCAGGACTTCTCGGCCCGGACCGCGTTGCCCGCCGCGTCGACCTTGTCACTCCCCAGCACCATACCCGGCATGCCGAGACTGAGTGTGCCCAGGCCGCTCGCGATGAGCGCCTGCCGACGGTTCATTTCAAGTTTGTTCATGTTTTCTCTCACCCTGTTTCGTATAAACCAAAATCGATGTGTGGATTATACCATTTTCTACAGAGTTGCAACACCATTTTCAGCGTTATCAGAGAGATCGCCATAATGGACTGAAAATTAGCTGATTTGAGTGTATTGGATAAAAAACAACGAACCGATCCTACATCATCGTAGGGGCGAGCCTATGTGCTCGCCCGCCTGGTGGCGATCAACTCTGTGATCCTGTGGACGGGACCAGTTGAAGCGTTCGAACGTTGGCACAAACACTACCCTGTCCCTGCGGGCGGCCACATAGGGCCGCACCCTACAGCAACACGGGTTGGAACGGTTTTTCTGAAATCGAACGAGCACCGTCGGACAGGCCGAGCTTTGGCTCACGGGGGTATGATCTGTCTTCAATGTGGGAGGCACTGTTGGCAATCCAACTGTGATCAAGGAAGCGAACCCGAAAAGCAAACTCGTATGAGTCTGGATAAATCCGGCTACATCATCGTAGGGGCGAGCCTATGTGCTCGCCCGCCTGGTGGTAATCAACTCTGTTATCCTGTGGACGGGACCAGTTGAAGCGTTCGAACGTTGGCACAAACACCACGCTGTCCCTGCGGGCGGCCACATAGGGCCGCACCCTACAGCAACACGGGTTGGAAC
>NZ_CALFPF010000095.1 GCF_937919775.1 uncultured Gimesia sp. | reverse complement strand
CCAGCCCATATCTTAATATTCTAATGAGCTGATCCCGGTCATTTTGAAACAGGTCACCAATCCGATCGAGAAAGGCTTCCGCGGAATCATGAGGATAAAACAGATTCATCATCCCTGTTTCGTCCTGAATCAGCAACGCTTCATTCAGGTGCCCCCCGAGCGAATTGTCCGCGTGTTCCGCAACCATCCAGTATGGCAGGATGGATGCGGCCAGCAGGAAAAACGGACGACGGACCGTAAACTGCCATTCCAGACTTTCATCGATCAGGGTTTGATCATACTCCTTCGCCAGTGTCGTAATCGGACGTGCCTGCAAGACCTGAAACTGACCGTCCTGAATGGCCCATTCCGTATCAATCGGGTGTCCGTAATGATCGTGTAACCGCGTCAGCAAGTTCGCAAATTCGGTCACCTGCTGCGCACTGATTTTGGGCTGCGCGCCGCGACCGTCGAGCTGCTGCCAGACCGGTCGTGCATTGCCTTCACCCATCCAGAGCGCCTCTTTCTGATCGCCGATCATCGATTCCAGAATCTGACTGGTTCCACGTTCCACCACAAATTGATCCGGAATAATTCTCCCGGAGACGATGGCTTCTCCCAGCCCGAGACAGGCCTCGATCAACTGGATACCAGGCTCCTGAGTGACAGGATGTACCGAAAAGCCGATGCCGGAGATTTCACTGGCCACCATTTTCTGAACCACGACCGCCACGGAAATCTGCCCCGCAGCGAATCCGTGTGTCGCTCCGTAAGACAGAGCCGACTCGCTGAACAGGGAGAGCCAGCAATCCCGGATTTTCTCAATGATCTCCTCCGGTCTCACATCCAGGTACGTTTCCAGTTGCCCGCCCAGGCACTCGTGGCACTATCCTCGCAGGTGGCGCTGGATCGCACAGAGACGCGACTGGCCTGTAACTCTCGCGCAGCCGTTTCTACCGCTTCCCTGATTTCGTCCGGTATCAAGACCCCCTCGAAGCAGGCGCGAATCTGCTGATGCGCCTGAGATAAATCCAGTCGGCCGGCATTCAAAGCCTGGACCGTTTCGATGACCAGAGGCCGCAGATCGCCCGTGGAAAAATAGTTCCGGAACGCGTAACTTGTCACGACAAATCCCGGAGGGACCGGCGCCTGTGCCTGCATCAACTCTCCCAGCGAAGCACCTTTTCCCCCCGCTTCCGCAACGAAAGAAGAGTCCAGTTCTGAGAGTTGGTAGATGAGCCGGTTCGCCATAGTCGCTGTTCCTGTGGTAATCCTGAAAACGATTTCTGAGAAGTTTAACCCATCGTTTGCCGGCATGAAACACTATTTGCCTGTTCATTTCCCGTTGCTTTGATACTGGATTTCTCCGGGGAACCTGTCGAACGCATGCCGATTTGGAACGGAATCCGGGCAAACAGGCGAAGCCCGGCAGATGCCAGAATGGTCTGTACATCAAAGCGATTTCCTCGTAAGGTTCTCCCTGAATCTGCGTTCGAAGTTCGCAAATGATTCTGGTGGTTAATCTGCTACGGAACCTGCAACGGACTGCAACATGAAATATTTAATTCTGTTACTCCCTTTAATTCTGTTTGAGGGGGATGCAGGTACCGCCGAATATCGAACTCCGAATTTTATCGTAATCTGTCACGACGCTGCTCTCGCCGTTGAGATCGGCGAGGCTGCGGAATATTACCGCGCTCAACTTTCCGAAGCATGGCTGGGGGAATCCATCCCCAACTGGTATTCCCCCTGTCCGATCAGGGTCAGAATCAGCAACGACGCCGGCGGCGGGGCAACGACATTCTCTTTCGACCGAGGCGAAGTCTTCGGGTGGGATATGCAGATCCAGGGGACCCCCGAAAGACTGCTGGACAGCATGCTGCCTCACGAAGTGCTGCATACGGTCTTCGCATCGCACTTCCGGCGCCCGCTGCCGCGCTGGGCCGACGAAGGGGCAGCCACTTATGAAGAACATGAATCAGAAAAAAACAATCTTCGGCTCATTGCGCGGCGCGTTGTCGGCACAGAACAGCAGATTCCGATCAGAAAATTACTCGTGATGCAGGACTATCCCGGCAACATGGGCGGGGTGGCAGTCCTTTATGCACAGGGTTTCTACCTTTCCGAATTTTTGATCAACCAGCAGGGCAGGCAGGAGTTTGTGAAATTCCTGCAAACCGCTCACCAGTCAGGCTGGGATTCCGCATTCCAGAAACATTATGGATTCAAGACCCAGGAAGAGGCATACACGGCAGCCTACCGTGACTCGTTACACCAGGCACAGGAAGTCGTCAGTCGCTATCAGATCAAGATGTTTACAGGCCCCAACTGTCAGCGCTGTCAGGAAGACAGAAAGATCTTACAGCCGGCGCTGAAAGCAAAAGGTCTCATCCTGGAAATCCTGGACTATGATCAGAACATCGATCTGGCCCGGAAAGAGAATATCGTCGGGTTACCGACCTACATCATTTACGAAAATGGAAAGCGAATTGCCAAGTTGCGGGGAAGCCAGTCGGCAGCGTCACTGTTGAGACGGTTTGACTAAGCCGCTCGTCCGTGAATTGGTCCGGAAAACTGTATTCCATTTACAGGGGCGACTCCTATGCCGAAATTGTTTTTCCTCTTATTCTGTCTCTGCTGGATCACTATAATCGCACACGCAGAGGAACCGGCAACCCGCGCCGCGACTCTGCCACGAACTGACCAGGGGCTCGACGCCACTCTCTGGATACAAACTTCGGTGGAGCACGACGTCGCCTGCGTTCAGGCTTATCGGCTGGCGACGACACAGGCGACTCACGCCCTCAAAGATGCCTGCTGGACCGCAGCGGTGGAACAATCCGACGGTTACGCGCAGCTGCCTCCCGCGGTCATTCTGGACCTCGATGAAACTGTCTTGAACAACGCAGAGTTTATGTCGCGACTCGTCCAGCACGACACAAGCTGGAATGAAGACTTGTGGAACCAGTGGGTCAGGGAAAAAAAGTCCACAGCCGTTCCAGGCGTCAAAGATTTCCTCAGGCATCTGGAGCAAAATGAGATCGCGATCTTTTTTATTACCAACCGCGACATTCAATTGGAAACACCGACGGTGGAAAACCTGTCCGCCGTCCTCGGCAGGCAGATCACCAAATCACAGGTGCTCTGCCAGAATGAAAAACCCGACTGGACCTGGAACAAAACCTCCCGCCGCGCGTTCGTGGCCCGCTGTCATAGAATCCTGCTCCTGCTTGGTGACGACTTCAACGACTTCACCTACCAGGGAAAACTGTCGGCCCGGGAACGGATCACTCAGGGTGAACGCTATCAGGAATACTGGGGCCGACGCTGGATTCTCCTGCCGAACCCCGTCTACGGCGACTGGGAGAAGGCCCTGTATCACTACGACAGTGGATTGCCCAATTCAAAAAAACTCCGCCTCAAATTCGACGCACTCAACACCGGTGAAGAGTGAGACACTGGTTTCCAGTACACGCCGGAACTAAAGACCCCATAACGCTTTAGTTCGCAAAATATTTTGAGAACTCAAAATAACGTGCCTGAGACCCCGTATTTAAT
>NZ_CALFPF010000094.1 GCF_937919775.1 uncultured Gimesia sp. | reverse complement strand
TTTACTGCGGACGGCCATGTATTCGGGCAGATATCGGCCCGCCTGTCGCATGATCCAGACGGGTGTTGTATCCACAGGTTCGCGGCGGACCGCTTTCATAAAACGACTATTCTGATAGTTGGCGCTCTCAGCCACTTGAGAATTCATTTTCAGCTCTTTCAAGTACGATTATCTAATTGATTGGCAGTAAAAATTATTTTAGCAGCTATCAAAGCTAACCGAAATTCCGACAGGGCAGGATTCCCGGAAACAACCGGATTCAGGGGATGAACTCAGCGTTTTTTTGCCAGAATTTCAGGGGCTGCCTGCAAGGCATCTTTGACAAGGGGGCCCATTTTGGGGGGGCTGGATTCAAAGTCGACAGAAAGTCCGGCCTGTTGTAATGCTTCCGAACAGGCAGGTCCCACGGAGGCAAGCATGGTTTTTCCTGCGGCCTGCATCCAGTCGTCTTTTACATTTTCTTCTTCTGCAATCTGGAGTACGTGTACGATCTGTTGTGCGCTGGTAAACATTAAAACGTCGAAGTCGCCTTGAATCGTCGCGTGCACCGCTTTCCGCAGGCCGCTGGTATCTTCCGGTAAGGCCCAGCGGTAAACGGCGATCGGCAGGACCTGCGCGCCGCGCTGGCGGAGTTCATCATAAAACTCTTCGACCGGCTTTCCATATTCCTGCACCATAATATGTTTACCCGTAACCGAAAATTTCTGTTGATCCCAGACAGTAATGATTTCATGCCAGGTATTGGGCTCGGGAGCCGAATAATGAATGGGGACTTCCCAGTTTCGCAGAACAACCGTCGGCTTCGGCCCGCGCACCGTGACGATGATTTTTTTGAGCGCTTTCAGAAACTGTTCACGCGGAAAATATAATTCCGCCGCTTCGAGCAGGGCGGTCGCACCAACGCCCGTCAGAAATACAATCACGTCAATTTCATCGCGGAATAATTTTTCGCAGAACGTTTTTACCTGCTCATTATTTTCCAGCGGAATTTCATCCATGGAATGGACGAGCGTGGGTATTGCCTGATTTCGCTCAATCAAGGTCTGCATCGCCTCGCTTTTACGACTTTCGAAACTGCAGACGCGTAATCCGGGATTATTCATAGAGCATCTATTACCATTGCCAGGAGATCAGAAGTAAACGAGACTTCATTATAGGAAGCTGCCGAAATCCAGAGAATAGTCGCAGGCAGCATTTATTTTAGAGAACGTTTATTTCAGAGTTCTCCCCTGTGGGAAGAGTCAGGTCCGTCTACTTTTAACGCTTTGAATTGACGCGAAAACCTGTGAGCCAATTCTGAAAATCAGCATCAACTTCAGACAGATCGTCCACGTTCAGCAACTGCTGTAATGTTAGCTTGCCGGTTTGATCGGTCTCCTGATTCGTACGCAGTTTCCGATAAAAGGGAGACAGGAGTCGTTTCTGCTGAAGATAAAGGCAGAAATAACGGGAGTATGCGTAGGTGAGTGCCTCCCGTTCCTTGCTGATTCTGGTCTGTTGAACCAGTGCGTTTAAGTCGGGCAGCTGATTCCGGTCCAAAGCAGACAGCAGTAATTGCACCCGCCAGTTTGAGATGCCCACCAGTTGATTCTGCTCATCTGAAAATTCACACTGCTCATGTAAAGAGGCCAGCCCTTCATCGAACCATTCCGGCATGCCGGGAAAATCAACCCGCGCCAGAGCGTGTGTGAGTTCGTGCCCCAAAGTCCCGCTCCCGGTCGTCAGGTTGAGCACGATCCGCATCTCATTGGCCTGGAAGTATCCGTAATACAAACCCGTTTTTCTCCGATCGAGATCGTGAGCCACCTGCTGATATCGTTCCTGGCTGGAGAGGGCGATGATGGTAATCGGCCGATCCGGTGGAGAATCAAAATAGGAAACGTTCAAGGCATATTGTGTCGGCAGGATGGTTTTTCGATAAAGCGCGTCTAAGGTGTCATGTTCGTAATCGCCGATCAGGACGTAGGGCGTTTTGACCATCACGTTGATCGGAATCGAAATGCGTTGCTGCATTACTTTTGCCTGTGCTTCACATTCGGCCTGCAGCAGAGATTTCGGCGGCGGCGTCTTGATCTGCGGCGGTGATTTGTACATTTCCGGTGGTGCACTGAGACGGACCGCATTCGACGAAGCTCTCCCTTCCTGAGCTTCAGAGAAGATCAGAAAATAAAAGCCTGCCATCAGGACCAATGGTCCGACGATCAACAGAGCACTTCGATGAATGGACAAAACAGAACCTTTAACCACACTGATTCCCAACCAGATTATCTGCGTCAGGATCAGAAGTATTGGTTTACAAGAAATGACGACACTGAATTATAGTTTGCTGCAACTCGTGCCACTTGAGTAAAGCTTGACGAAATTCCAGATTTCAACCATGTTGCGGGACTTCTGAGTGCTTCATCCCCCCAGACCGCCGTTATTTGCGCAGCCATAACAACAGGCATGACTGGTACAGCTTAACTATTGCCTCTTCAGACAGACGAAAATCGGGCTGGACTGCAGGAACTGTTCGAGACTGAAAAACCGCATTAAGGATGGGTAACAATCTGGTCGAAATCTAGTTATAATAGGCTTGCTGATTATGATGATTTTGAAGCTCGCAGATTCATATAAACTGACGGTGAAATAAATAACTTAAATGAGTCAATCCCCTCATTTCGAAACGGGCCGCAATCGACCGACTGACCTTTGGCGTACGCAGAGTCAAAAACACAAGACCCAGGTCTGTCGCGCATTATTTACACCCGCAGAACTTCACGCACTAAAGACAGGAATGCACTGTACTATGTATCAATCAATGGGAGCACACCTTGACGAAGTTAACGGCATCAAGGGAACTCGATTTGCCGTCTGGGCACCCAATGCACAAGAAGTCTGTATCATTTGCGACAGCAATCACTGGAAACACGGTGAGAACTATCTGAATTCCAGTGATGCCGGTGTCTGGTCCGGATTCATTCCGAAAATTTCTGAAGGCGAAGCCTACAAATTCAGCTTGCGCGGCGAAAACGGGGAGTATTTCGAAAAAAGCGATCCCTACGCGTTCTATTCAGAACTGCGTCCCAAAACGGCGTCGATCGTTTATAATCTCGAAAACTTTCCCTGGCAGGATTCAGCATGGCTCAAAAAACGGGAAGAAACCGACTGGCATAACCAGCCGATGGCGATTTATGAAGTTCACCTGGGCTCCTGGAAACGCCCGAAAGATGGCCGCCAGTTTTTTACCTATCGTGAACTCGCCAAACAACTGATCGAATATGTGCAGCAAATGGGTTATACCCATATTCAATTGATGCCGATTACAGAGCATCCGTTCGATGGTTCCTGGGGCTATCAGACCACAGGTTATTTTTCGCCGACAAGTCGTTTTGGCACCCCGCATGACCTGATGTATTTCGTCGATTACTGCCACCAGGCGGGGATCGGAGTGCTGTTTGACTGGGTTCCCGGCCATTTTCCTACGGACGGGCACTCCCTGGGACGCTTTGATGGAACCTGTCTGTACGAGCATGAAGACCCGCGGAAAGGTTTTCACCCGGACTGGGGCACCTATATCTTCAACTACGGCCGAAATGAAATCCGTGACTTTTTATTATCGAGTGCGCATTTCTGGATTGATAAATATCACTTTGATGGGCTGCGCGTCGACGCCGTCGCCTCGATGCTCTACCTGGACTACTCACGCGAGGAAGGGGAATGGTTGCCCAACCCGAGCGGGGGACGGGAAAATCTGGAAGCGATCCAATTCCTGAAAGACGCCAATATCAGCCTGCATGGAGCGTATCCCGGAATTCTGACCATCGCGGAAGAATCCACATCCTGGGGCGGCGTGTCTCATCCGGTCTACAATGGTGGATTAGGATTCAATATGAAATGGGATATGGGCTGGATGAATGATACGCTCCGCTATATGCATTTCGACCCGATCTATCGCTCACACCACCAGGGCGAACTCTCCTTCAGAATGATTTACGCATTCACGGAAAACTTTGTCTTGCCATTATCTCATGACGAAGTTGTTCACGGCAAACGGTCTTTACTGTCACAAATGCCCGGTGATATGTGGCAACAGTTTGCCAACCTGAGGCTGCTGTACGGCTACCAATATACCATGCCCGGGAAAAAACTGCTGTTCATGGGAGGCGAACTGGCTCAATGGCATGAATGGAATCACGATAATGAACTTGACTGGAAGCTGATCGGGCATGAAAAACATGACGGAATCCGTCGATTGATCGGCGACTTGAACCACCTGTATCGATCAGAAAAATCCCTCTACGAAACAGATTTCACGCCTGAAGGATTTTCGTGGATCCAGTGCGACGATTCCAAAAACAGTGTTTTTGCGTTTCGAAGAAATTCCACCGGCGGCAATGAGCATGTGATTGTCATTGGAAATTTTACTCCGGTACCACGAGACGGGTATCGGATTGGTGTCCCCAAACCCGGTTTTTACCACGAAATTATTAACAGTGATGCCAAAATCTATGGTGGTTCCAATATCGGAAATGCAGGGGGCGTGTACAGCGAAAAGATTAAGAGCCACGGCATGGATCACAGTATCACTTTGAATCTGCCGCCGTTGGGTCTCCTGATTATGAAACCGGTTTCTGCGAATAAGAAACTTGATCAGGAAAAAAAGAGCACCACCGCTTAGGGGTTGCTGAAGAACGAAAGTGAACTTTCTCTACGGAAAAGACTGGTAAATCCCTAAAGATCATTTTAAGATAGATTTATCAGTTTTGTTCGATTGCGTTCAAAACTAAAAAAAGGACGCCGCTGAGTGTATAGGCGCTCGCCCAAACAGTCCCGACAAGGGAAGGTTCGGCTATACTCCCCAGCAGCGTATCCTTTGGTGAAGTTCATTTCAGATAAAGAACGTTGCTCATTGTTCTCCTCTGTTATTTGTTACTTAAGCAAACGTCGTACCAGCTTAAGCCTC
>NZ_CALFPF010000093.1 GCF_937919775.1 uncultured Gimesia sp. | reverse complement strand
ACTTTTCTAACTTCTTTAGTGTTGGAGATGGTGAGCTTAGAGTTCCAGCATCATGTGTTATATCTAAGATCCTTTTTTTTCCATCGTGCTCCGAGATTAACTCTGCAGCTTGAAGTGAACTTATAAAAACTTCACTGAACTCTGCAATTTTATCAATGGGAATATTAAAAGAATCAGTTAGGGTATTTCGAAAGAACGGTGCATCAGGTAAGTTTTCGCCACGGTAATGGCCATAAACATCCGAAATTACTGGAGCGTTAAGCACGGCTTCTTGAATTCCACCTAGCTTGTCCTGCGCACTTTGTGGACGTAAGATTTTCTTTGCTCGATCAGTGACAGCAATCAAACCAGCCTCTGGTCGTTCAAGAAACCCATATTTAATCCCAGAACTTACTTCTACTTGATAGGGACCGGCAGCTCCTACACCAAGATAGCTTGCTGACTCTTTAACAGAACAAGGCTTACCAGCATTCTGATCTAGAATTGCGTTCGGAATCCGAAGGGCTTTATCTACAGCATGTCGGGGATAGTTTGGTAATGCAGATGTTGATTTTGCAGTTTTATTTGATGCTTTTTTCTTTGGAAGTTTCTTTTTTGATACTTTCTTTTTAGCTGCTTTTTTTTCTGGCCTTTTAGTACTCTTTGGGACTATTGTACCAACTGCTTTTTGCTCCATATCGCAACCCCTTCTGAAACACAAAAACATAAACAAATATTCACACAACATATAATACAAATGAATCATATATTGTGCAAACAATCTAATTTGAATTAATTGCAATAGGATTAAAACCATTTCGTGCTTTTCGTGGTAGCAAAAAACGACATCAGAACCAGCTCACCCGCGCCGTTTCCACCGCTGTCGGGCCGCGTCGAGCAGTACCGCGATAATAATCACCGCCCCCGTGATCACACGTTTGATCGGATCGGTCGCCCCGATCTGTGCCAGGCCGGTTTGCAGTACCGCGATGATCAGCACGCCGAAAAATGTATTGATCACCGAGCCGCGGCCCCCCATCAAACTTGTCCCGCCGATCACACAGGCGGCGATGGCCGCCAGTTCCAGGCCGACGGCCGCGTTCGGGTCGGCGGTGGAAAGACGCGAAGTCTGCATCACGCCCGCCAGTCCGCAGAGCAGACCGCTGATCGTGAACACGGCGATGGAGCAGGGGGCCGTTCGAATGCCCGACATCCGCACCGCTTCCGCGTTTGTGCCGATCGCGACACAATAACGGCCGAAAACCGTTCGCGTCAGCAGATACTGTCCCAGCGCCACAATCACCAGCGACAGCAGAAACGCAGGCGAGAACGCAAAGCCCTTGAGAGGCACCCCGATCCATTCAATCGACGAACCAATGTATTTCGTCTGCGAATCAGTCATCAGATACGCGCTGCCCCGCGCCATCTCCAGCATGCCCAGCGTGACAATAAACGACGGTATGCCCGCCTTCACGCTGATCACGCCGTTCAACATCCCGCAGAATGCACCCACGCTCAAGCAGACGGGCACCGCCGCCCAGAGCGGCCAGCCATAGTTGACCATGCACACACCCATCACCGCCGATGATAGCGCCAGCAGCGAACCGACCGACAGGTCAATGCCGCCAATGATCAGCACCAGCGTCATCCCGACCGCAATCACCAGCAGGTCGGGAATCTGATTGGCAATCGTGATCAGCGTCTGCTTCGATAAAAAGTTGTTGCTCATCAGACTAAAAATCAGAATCAGCAGCATCAGCACACCCACAAGGCCCGCGTATTGCAACAGCGACGACAACAGACTCCCGCGTTGTGAGCGCGGCGAGTCGACGGCAGACGTTTCGATAACAGGGGCAGGGGCGTCGGTCATGATGTGATTCCTGAAACAGTGCGTGTCGCTTGTTGTGTGTATCCCGAAAAACAGTCCTGCATAATCGCTTCGTACGACCATGTTTCGCGCGTGTATTCCGAAACCAGTCGGCCCGCCGACATCACGCCGATCCGGTCGCAGGTCTCGAACAGCTCTTCCAGATCACTGCTCACGATGATCAGCGCTTTGCCTTGTGCGGCCAGTTGGTCAAACAGTTGATGAATATTTCTGCGGGCCGCCACATCGATGCCGCGCGTTGGCTCATCGAACAGAAACACATCGGCCTCTTTCAGCAGCCACTTCGCGACCGCCACCTTCTGTTGATTGCCGCCGCTCAGCGTGCCCACACTCTGTTCGATATCGCGTGCGTGAATCTGCAGCCGCACGCGTTCCGCTTCGACCACCGCCACTTCCTGGCGTCGATTAATCACCCCCGCGGCTCCGGTCAGCAGTTCCAGACTCGACAGCGTCGTATTCACCCGAATCGACTGCGACAACAGTAGCCCGTTCTGCTTGCGGTCTTCGGTCACCATCGCCAGCCCCGCTGCGACCGCTGCCTGCGGATGATGAAACCGGCGCGATTCGGTCTCGCCTCGTAAAAAGAGTTCTCCACTCTCCGCCCGGTCTGCTCCGAAAATCAGCCGCAGCAGTTCCGTGCGCCCCGAGCCCACCAGACCGGCGATCCCGTAGCGTTCCCCCGCGCGAACCGAAAAGCTGACATCCCGCACCGCCGGCGCACGGCTCATGCCGGCCACGCGAATCATCGTTCGTTCCGTTGTGTAAGACCGATGATTCTGCAACGCATGCAGAGCCGCCTGCGTTTCGCCCGTCATCAGATCAATCACGCGTTCGATCGGCTGAAACTCACTCACCGCATGCGTACTCACATATTTCCCGTCCCGCAGCACCGTCAGCCGATCTGCAATCTTCGCAATTTCATCCAGCCGATGACTGATATAAATTATGCCGACACCTTGTTTGCGAAGCTCAGCGAGTCGTTGAAACAGCCGCTCGGTTTCGCCCGCACTGAGCGCCGCCGTCGGTTCGTCCAGAATCAGCAGCTCGCAGTTCCGGTCCAGAGCCGCCGCGATTTCCAGCATCTGCTGCTGACCGACGCCGAGACTGCCCGCGCTCCGATCGGTGCGAATCTCAGTCAAACCAAACCGATCCAGCGCCACCCGCGCCTGTGCATGCAGCGCCCTGCGATCAATGATCCCCCAGCGCTGCGGATAACGGCCCAGCAGCAGATTCTCGGCGACAGAAAGCGTCGGAATCAGATTCAATTCCTGCTGCACGATCTGCACACCCTGCGATTCCGCGAACCGCTTGTCGGCGGGAGAGTAGGGGACGCCATTCAACGTCATCGTGCCCGATGTCGCCGGTATCAGTCCCGCGATAATCTTACACAGCGTACTTTTCCCCGCACCATTCGCACCGAGCAGCGCATGGATCTCGCCCGCGCGGAGTTCGAACTGCACACCGTCCAGGACGCGCACGACGTAATCCTTGCTTAAATCGCGGACCGTCAATCGCAGCGGCTGCGGCGCGTCGTTCATTTCAGAACCTCAGCAGTAATCAGATCCACGGGGGTTTCGCGATCTTCAATTTTTGCGTTGGGATCTTTGATTAACAGCAGTGCGTGTTCAATTCCGAACACCGCCAGCTCGCCGCCGTGCTGATCCGCGGTGGCGAGTATCTGCCCGTCCTTGATCGCCTGCTGTACCGCCGCGATGTTATCGAAACCGACGACAGCCACCGCGCCCGCCTTGCCGTTATTCTTCACCGCCGCCAGTGCTCCCAGCGCCATGCTGTCATTCGCTGCTAGAATTGCTTTGACGTTCGGATGTTCGCTGAGCATCGACAGCGCCAGCGTATTTGCCATGCTCATCTCCCACTGCGCCGACTGGCTGTCCACAATTTTCACCCCCGCCTCTTTCATCGCTGCTTCAAAACCGAGCCGTCGCTGCGTGCCGTTAAAGGAAGTCCGAATCCCTTCCAGCATGAGCACTTCATCGCCGGCTTTTAATTTCGAAGCCAGATAGTCGCCCACTTTTTTCGCCCCTGCCTGGTTATCCGGGCCGACAAAGGGAATCGCGATTTTTTCCGTCGTCAGTATTTCCTCATCGAGTTTATTGTCGATATTGACGACCACCACACCTGCTGCGCGGGCCCGGCGCAACGCCGGCACGAGTGCTTTCGAATCAGCGGGGGCAATCACAATCGCATCGACGCCGCTGGCTACCATTTCTTCGACGAGTGCCACCTGACGGCTTAAATCCCGTTCATCTTTGATACCGTTCACGATTAGTTCGTAATCGCCGCTATGTTCCTTCTGATGCTGCTCGGCTCCTTTGGCCATCGACGAGAAAAAATCGTTCGCCAGCGATTTCATAATCAGCGCGATCCGCGGCTTTTTGTTTTCCGGTTTCGCAGCGGCAGCTGGTTCTGCCTGATCCGCCGGTTGCGTGCAGCTCAACAGCAGACAACAGACCGCCAGTAGCAGACAGGGAATTAATGGTGTCCTGAACTCATTCATCGGAGCGCTCCAGTTATAGTTGTTCTAAAAGTGTTTCGATCTGTTCTCGCGTCGGCATTGCTGTCTGGGCACCGGCACCAGAGGCCGCCAGCGCACCCGCGGCTGATGCAAACTTCACCGCGTCCATCAAATTCGCGTTCTCCGCCAGTCTCACGGCCAGTCCCGCCGCAAACGCATCGCCGGCCGCCGTCGAATCGACGACATTAATTTCAAACGGCGGCACCGTCTGCACTGTCTCACCATCAAACACAACAGCACCCTGTTCCGCCATCGTAATGATCGCCTGCCGGGGGCCCAATTGCGTCAGCTCTTTGATCAACGCAACGGCGTCCTCCATCGAGTTTACCGGTTTACCGAGTAGAGCCGCCGCCTCGGACTGATTCGGGCAGATCAGATCGACGTGCAATAAATCACGGTGAATGTTCGCCGGAACAGACGTCGGTGCAGGGGCCGGGTCGAGAATCACACGCACGCCCGCTGCCCGCGCAATTGACGCTGCCGCGATCACCGTCTCTACCGGAACTTCGAGTTGCATTAACAACACATCGCTCTCACAAATCACACGCCGTGCCTGTTCCAGCTCTGCATTCCCGACTGATCCATTGGCACCGGGGACGACCAGAATCGCGTTCTCGCCGCTCGCTTCGACCATCACGACTGCCACGCCGCTGGTCGTATTTTTCTGTCGCGTGATGTGAATCGTATCGACGCCTTCCGCTTGCAGATTCTGCAGCAGTTGCTCTGCGAAACTGTCATCACCCACGCAGCCGATCAGCGTTACGTCCGCCCCCATGCGGGCCGCGGCAACCGCCTGATTGGCACCTTTGCCGCCCGGGTTTTCGACTTTCGAGTCGGCAATCACCGTCTCACCGGGCAAAGGCAACTTCGCCGCGCGGATCATCAGATCCATGTTGATCGAACCCAGCACTGCGATTTTCGCACGTCGCCTCTCGTTCATCAGAGTCTCCCGGATTATTTGACTGGGGGCTGACTGGAAAGTTGCACGAGTGCTTCAATCAACCGAGTACGCTGCGCGTCATTCAGTTTCAGAAATTGATGTCGGCCCTGCGCTGATTTTTCAAACGTCGTCAAACCGTCCGGCTGTACGGTCACGGTGCCCGCTTCCGACAGATCGAAATAACCGCGATGGGGAAAGACCGCGTACAGCACGCTCGTCAGATCCCAGGTGGGACGATCGTGAGGCGGTGGATTGTAGAGAATATAAGCTTCCGCCAGAGGATGATGGGGCACGTAGTTAAAATCCTCTTCGATGCTCTCGTGCGGGTAGGGGACCGACAGACCGATTTCAAACCCGCTCCAGACCACCGGCGTCGGCCAGTCTGAAGCCAGCTTTTGTGCTGCCGGGATATCTTTCACGACGTTGTATTCACGATGGTCGACCAGCTTTCCCTTACTGGGAATTTTTTCAAACGCTCCCGCCATCATCGACATCAGTTTGACTTTCTTTGCAACTAGTTCTTTCCCCGACAGAGGGCTGATGTCATCCCCGGGTGACTTGAGTAGGCTCGCCAGATTCGTTGAAAACCCGACCTGCGCGATAACGACCGACTGATCTTTTGCTCCCGCCAGCGCGGTTCGCAGCACGGTCACTGCAGCGGGAATCTGTTTCGGATCTTTCAGATCGTGCGGATACCGCAACTCGCCGCCGTCCTGCTTTTCCGCCAGCACATTGAATTTTCCCTTCTCAGGTGTGACGCCGCTCTGGCAAATGCCGATCGGAATATTCCCTTTGCCATAGAACGTATTCACCGCATCCGTGAAGGACGCAGCCAGCGGATTGTCTTTGGTGATCGTCACCGCCAGCAGCTTGCAGTCGCCGCGGGCTTCGAGTGCGTGAATCATGCCCAGCGCCAGTACGTCATCGACGTCGTTACCGATATCGGTATCGAAGATCAGTGGCACAGGGCGCTGTGGTTCTTCCGCGAGTATGCTCATCGCTGGAAGTAAGCATAGCGTACAGAGAATCAGCAACCGACAAGCGAGCGACTCAGTTTGCAGTTTCATTTCATTAAATCCTTTTCCCTGATTGAAAATCGCCCCGCTATCACCCGATCTTCATTATCGAAGCGCGGATCATAAGCTGGACAGGAATACGATGTTGTCTCTCTTCGGGTAGCGCGCCTGTTTTGATCTGTCCCATCAGCAGCCGCGCCGCCACGCGGCCCAGTTGACTCACATCCTGATTCACCGACGTCAACGGCGCCGCCAGATAAGCGGCGAAGGGATGATCGTCAAAGGCGATCAGTGACAGATCATCGGGAATCTTCCGCCCGAGTTCGCCGGCAGCCCGCAATGCACCTAGCGCGTTCTGGTTACTGAAAGCAAACAGCGCCGTGATCTCAGGATATTCAGAAAGCAGTTTGCCGGCGGCCTGATAACCGGATGTTTCGTCAAAATGATTGCCCGCAATCAATGCCGGATCAAAGGCGATATTCTGTAACGCGAACGCTTCCCGCACGCCGACTAATCGTTCCGTATTGGGCAGCGTATCAGGCAAGCCCTGCAGGATGCCGATAGTGCGATGTCCGGATTCCAGCAGCAGTTTTGTCGCCGCCCGCGCGCCTGCGCGATGATCCGAGGTAACCGTGACCAGATCTTTGTGATCAAAACCGCGGTCCACCAGCACGAGCGGCAGTTTCTGTTTCGCGATTTTTGTGAGATGCTGATTTCGAATTCCGACCGGGCAGACGATGAGACCTTCAATCTGACGGGCCAGCAGTTGTTCGACCAGATGCACTTCGGTCTCGCTGTTTTCCTGACTGTCCGTGATCAGCACTGAGAACGCGTTCTCTTCCGCCGTCAAGGCAATTTCGCGTGCGATCGCTGCAAAAAACGGATTCGCAATATTCGGCAGGACAATGCCCCATAACTTAGTACGTTGAGATCGCAACGACCGGGCCAACAGACTCGGCGAGAACTGCAGTTTCTTCGCCGCATCCCGCACCGATTTCTCCGTCGTGCTGCTGATCCGGTAGGCTTCCGCTTTCCCCGACAGCGCCCGGGAAGCGGTCGAAAGACTCACCCCGGCGGCTGCCGCCACCTGTTTTAACGTAATCGGTTTGCTCGTAGACTTGCTCATGGAACCCCTTTGCACAATCGATTGTGCATATTAGCAAATCAGGAGTGAAGATCAAGTTCTCAAGAGAAATTTCTGGTAAAGGAACCAGTCAGAGCAAACGATTCCTATCCGTAGGGGATGACCCATGTGTCATCCCGCCTGACGACGTGCGATACCAAACCACGCTCGGAACGGAACCGGAACCAACGCCGCACGGCACCACACAATCCACGTCGAAACAGCGGGCCGCCACACAGGGCGGCCCCTACTTTTCACATCACACCCGCGTTGGAAATAATTCGGCGTTGACGGCCACACCGTTGCTCAAACATCTTATTGGAATGATCCGACTTCATTCGTAGGGGATGACCCATGTGTCATCCCGCCTGACGACGTGCTATATAAAACCACGCTCTGAACGGAACCAGAACCAACGCCGCACGGCATCACACAATCGACGTCGAAACCGCGGGCCGCCACACAGGGCGGCCCCTACTTTTCGAAGCACAACAGCGTTTTCCCATTCACTGTTGGCAAGCCAACAGTGCCACCCGATTTCATGATCCAAAAAAAGATTAATACTACGAAAGACGCGAAATGATGTGATTAATTCGTAGGGGCAGGTCTATGTGCCTGCCCGCCTGACGACATTCTATGCCAAGTCACCCTTAGAACGGAACCGGGATGAATGTTGCACGCCAACACACAAACCACGTCGATACTGCGGGCGACCACATAGGGTCGCCCCTACAATCGAATAAATGAGAAAACGGTTGAATCAGACCCCGAAAATCCGTTCTCTCTTACTTCTCACCCACACAAATTAACTTGCCACGGGTACGGATGAAAATCCGGCCGTCGGCGATTGCCGGTGTTCCCAGAATGGAATCACCCATGTCGTTTTTGGCAAGAATTTTCTGTTCGGGTCCGTCTTCCAGTACGACGATCTTGCCGTTCTCGCCGGCAACGTAAATCTTGCCGTCGCCGTAGATGGGGGAAGCGAAGTAATCACTTTCGTTCTGAATCCGTTTGGGGCCCCAGAGTTTTTTGCCTTTTTCAACTTCAAAACAGGTCGAGATCCCGCCCCCTTTGACGAGGAACATGCGGTCTGCGGTGACCAGCGGCGAGACGATATGATCGGTGTGTTTGGTGGGATGTTTCCAGAGCAGGTGTGTTTTTGTGACATCGCCGCGACCGCCTCCTTTGACGGCGAGGATATACTCCTGGGCCGGTTCTTCGCCGAACTTCGCGCCTGCTTCGTTGCCGGGGGGCAGAAAGGCGATGTCCAGTTCTTTCCCTTCGAGGAAGCCGTCTTTATTCAGATCGCCGCGGTCAAACGTTTTTTTGTAGAATGCTTCAGGTACTTTCGTTTTCCCGACAAACGCCTGAATTTCCTCTTTGGTTACTTTGCCGTCACTGTTGCCGGTCTCCCAGCGATCGATGGAAGCCAGCCACTGATTGGCGATGCCGCCACTTTGTACCGAGATGTAAATCACACCGTCATGACTTACGGGCGTCGTTTTAATATTGCGTAACAAAGTCTGCGCAGTCCAGAGTCGTTTGCCGGTCTTGGGATCATAGCCAATCAGCTTCCCTGTTCCCGCAACGACAATTTCATCCCCCTTGTCCGTTTCGCAGATCACCGGATGCGAATAGTTCACCGCCTGATCGCTGCGGTCGTCTTTCCAGACGATCTTTCCGGTCTTTTTATCGAACGCGTAAAAGGCGGGCGCTAGATCATCGTCCTGACAGAAGAGCACCAGATCTTTATAAAGTGTCGGCGACATGCCCGCGCCCCACTTGAAGACAAAATAAGGGATGGGAAGTTTCTGTTCCCAGACGTCGGCTCCGGTTTCCGCATCGACGGCCAGCATGCCCAGCGTACTGAAGTAGAAATACACGCGTTCGTCATCGGCAGCAGGGGTCGTTGCGGCGAAGCTGTTGGTCTTGTGAATCTCCAGCAGATCGCCGGTCTTCCAGACCCGTTCCCACAGTTTTTTTCCGGTCACAGCATCAAAGGCATACAAGGCGACTTTGTCCTTGTCGACCATCCCGGATGTAAAGACACGACCGCCAGCCACAACCGGGCAGCCGATCCCATCCCCCAGCTTGGCAGACCAGATCACATTTTTCTGATCGTCGAATTCAACCGGCAGTGGGTTTTTCGCCGTGGAAACTCCCGAACAATTCGGCCCGCGAAACTGAGCCCAGTCTTCCGCCTGCACGGAAGGGGTCGCATGCGGGAAACTGAAACCTAAAGTGACTAAAGCCAGTAATACAGCCTGTTTTCGCAGTGAATGCATCAGAGAAATCTCCTGAAAGTCCGATTAGCAGATAGATCGTGCGCTGAATAAAGCTCCCGGTTCGGGGCAAGTCTTTTTTCACTGTACCCGATCTTTTCACTAAAACCCACCGCCGATCCCTGTTTTTTAACGTCCTTTAAAAACATATCAAAAAACTTGCATATAATAGAGACAGACAACCGATCAATTGTTAGAATGGCGCGCTAATCAGCCAGGCCGCCTCACCAGAGTCCTCTTTTCTGCATCAGATTGAATTTCTGTCACACGCCAGATTGAAACAAGCGAAAGGGTCTTTCCATGTTCTCGATTCTGAATCATCCCCGCCGAACCGCTGCAGGACTCTCGCGACGGGAGCTGCTCACGACGGGGGGTGCAGGTTTACTGGGACTGACCCTGCCCAAAATGTTACAGGCAGAGCAACAGCAGATCATTAATCCCTTTCAGGGGGGCCGTGCAAAATCGGTGATCTTCCTGTTTCTGTTCGGCGGCCCGAGCCAGCTGGAAACGTTCGACCTGAAACCCGAAGCCCCCAGCGAAATTCGCGGCCCGTTTCAATCGATTGACTGCCGCACACCCGGACTGCTCATCAGCGAACACCTGCCACATCTGGCGAATGTGTCTGATAAGTTTTCCGTCATTCGCAGCATGACCCACACCTTCAACGATCACAGCGGTGGCGGCCATTATGTACAAACCGGAAAACGCTGGAGCATTCCGGTCGGCGCTGGTTTTGACGCCACCCCCAAAGACTGGCCTTCGATGGGCTCGGTCGTGGAATATCTGACACAACAGTCGCCGGGAGGCCTGGATCGCGATCTGCCTAATTATTCTGTCGTGCCGAATCGTCTGGGACGACTGCAGGCGGGCGGGCGTTATATTCGTCCCGGTGAATACGCGGGCTGGCTGGGGCGTGCCTACAACCCACTCACAACAACCGTTGATCAACGGGACTCATCTGACAATCCTTACTGGCGTGACTGCACCGATGAAGAATTGAGCTTTGAAATTGAAGGCCTCGCTCCGGAAGTTCCTCTGTCGACCATTCGGCGGCGCATCGATCTGCTCAAACACTTTGACAGCATGAAACGCAATTTTGACAAAGCCGACTCAGTGGTCTTTGATCGTTTCCGACAACGGGCCCTGGCCCTGTTAACTTCAGACAACACACGTAATGCCCTCGATATCAAAGATGAACCGGAGGCGCTCCGCAATCAATACGGGCGACATCTGTTCGGACAATCCTGTCTGATGGCCCGCCGTCTTGTGGGAGCGGGCGTACGATTTGTCACCGTGCACTACGACTGTGTCGACGGTTACAGCTGGGACTCGCACCGCAACAGTGACGATGTGAAAAAGCATCTGCTGCCCACTTTTGATCAGGGGTGTGCTGCGTTACTCGCAGACCTGGATCAGCGCGGCATGCTGGATGAAACACTTGTTGTCGCGATGGGAGAAATGGGACGTACCCCCAAACCGAACAACGCCTGGGGCCGCGGCCACTGGAGCCAGCTCTTCCCGGCCCTGATTGCCGGCGCCGGCATTCAGGGGGGAACGACTTACGGACGCTCCGACCGACTTGCCTCCAAACCGGCAGAACATCCTGTCAGCCCCGAAGATCTGGCCGCCACGATTTACTGGGCGCTGGGCATCGACCCCGGTTTAATGCTGCCCGATTCACTCGACCGCCCGATTCCGATCAATGATGGTGGTGTACCGCTCAAACAATTATTCGGTTGAGCGCACTTTATTCGTAGGGGATGACCCATGTGTCATCCCGCCTGACGACGTGCGATATAAAACCACGCTTTGAACGGAACCGGAATCAACGCCGCACGGCATCACACAATCCACGTCGAAACAGCGGGCAACCACATAGGGTTGCCCCTAAATTAAAAACTACAATTCGGGAAATCCTTGCATTCCTGCGTCGGATCGGCTCCAATCGGTGTTGTGACAAATATTCTGATCTGCTTCCTTCTTGCCGACAAGGTTTTCCGATGACGCGCCTCATTTTAATCGCCTGCCTGTGCTCCACCACGGTCTGTTTCGCCGCTGATCCTGCACCCACATTCAAGCCTCAAATCATCGATGACACGGTAGAAATCGGTTACGGTACCGCCATTGGTGATGTGAACGGCGATGGGAAACCGGACATTATCCTGGCCGACAAAAAAGAATTCGTCTGGTATCAGAACCCGACCTGGAAACGGCATGTGATCGCTGAAAATCTGACCGTACGGGACAACGTCTGCATCGCGGCCCGGGATATCGACGGCGACGGCAAAGTCGAAATCGCGGTCGGCGCACAATGGAACCCCGGAGATACGCTGAATTCGGGCGCTATCTTTTATCTCGAACCGCCGGCAGATCGAACACAACTCTGGAATCCGATCCAACTCCCGCATCAACCGGTGATTCATCGCATGCGATGGGTCAAACTCGCCAAAGACCATTTTGCCCTCGTCGTCTCCCCACTGCATGGCAAGGGGAACAAGGGGGGGGAAGGGGCCGGCGTGAAACTGATCGCTTACGAAAAACCGGTCAACTCCAAAGACGCGTGGAAACAAACCGTCATCGAAGACACATTGCACGTCACGCATAATCTCGACCCGGCACAATGGAATCCGCAGACGGAAGCCGAGGAAATTCTCTACGCGGGTCGCGAAGGGGCCATGCTGCTGACCTACGACGCAGGTGAATGGAAAAAACAACCGTTCCCTATCATCGAAGGGAGTGGGGAAATTCGGATGGGACTCCTGGCACCGACGAGCCGGTTCATCGCCACCATTGAACCACTGCACGGCGACAAGCTAGTTTTGTATCAGTCCGATTATCGCAGCGAAGGTTCCGATACGAAGCCAACCTCAATCGTCAGTCGCCAGATACTCGACGATAACATTAAAGCCGGCCATGCGGTCGCCACCGCCGACCTGTTCGGAAACGGTCGTCAGGAAATCGTCGCTGGCTGGCGGACACCCAACAAAGATCAGAAAGTGGGAGTCAAAGTTTACTGGTCGACCGACGCTACAGGCAAAACGTGGAAGTCGGCCTGGATCGACGACAACGGCATGGCCTGCGAAGACTTGCGTCTGGGTGACCTTGATGGCGACGGGCGGATCGATATCGTCGCAGCGGGCCGTGATTCGCATAACCTGAAAATTTACTGGAATCGATCCGAATAAAAACATGCGGGCAAGTCATGTTTGCGATATGACTTGCCCGCAGTGATTACATGGTTCGCCCGCCATCCACCACCAGCAGTTGTCCGGTGGTGAGTGTTGTTCCCAGTGAAAGATACATGACCGTATCGGCGATGTCGTCGGGCAGGGAAGGGCGGGGGATCGGATAACCAGACGTCTCCGCCGCCAGTTGTTCGTCGGTCATGATGCGTTTGAGCCAGCGGCTGTCGATCGGCCCGGGACAGACCGAATTCACGCGAATCTCCGGACCCAAGGCGCGGGCCAGCGATTTCGTAATCGTATTCAGGCCCCCTTTGCTGGCGCAATAGGCAACGCTCGAACCGCGACCGTCGATGCCTGCGGTCGAACTGACATTCACCACCGATCCGAATTCGCTTTCGCGCAGCAAGTGGGCGGCTGCTCGAACGCAAAAGAAGGGCCCTTTCAAATTCACTCCCAGAATCCGATCCCAGATCTCTTCGCTCATCGCGTCCAGGTCTTTATGCTCGATGAATTCGGTCGTGGCTGCGTTATTCACGAGTACATCCAGTCGACCCCACTGCGTTTCGACTTCGCCGATCATCGCCTTCACGGCGGCGTCATCACTCACATCACACTGAATGAGTAACACATTCGCCCCTGACTCTTCGAGCAGAGATTTGGTTTCAAGAGCTTCGTCTTTGCTGCGCGAATAATTCACGACAATGTCAAAGCCTTCATCCGCAAACCGCAGCGCACACGCACGACCGACGCCTGTGGCTGATCCGGTAATCAAGGCAACATTATTTTCATTCATGAGAGGGGATTCCAGTTAAGTGATTCTATTCAAAGTGAGAGTTAAATTTT
>NZ_CALFPF010000092.1 GCF_937919775.1 uncultured Gimesia sp. | reverse complement strand
ACCTTCAGGATCATGAAGTCGAAATCAACATGAGACCGAAATAACATTCGAACAATCAGTGAAACTGTAGAAATCTGTTAGAAGACGCTGGTAAATTACTGAAGCCGGGATCAGCTTCCAATAGCACAATCAAATATTCACAACAGACTATAGGTGCCACTCTTGTCGCCTCCGCCAAATCGCGGTGCTGTTTGTCACGATATTCCAGTCATTTTTGTGAGAGTTCTCGACAACCATATGCCGCAACATGCTGGTGATCTTTTCCCATGGTGACTTCACCCCAAAATTACTGCCTACCTTGGAAGAGCCATTTCAGACGGCGCTGAAGCCCTGCGTATCGTTGCCGAAAGGATGTGAATATTCCCAGACGCGAGAACTCGCGCGAATATGACTGTAATATTGTGACAGATCGCTCGGGTACTTGTCTGTGGTATGCCCGCTATTTTGATTTTGTGAAATTCTCACGAGTAATATAATTAAAGATCTACTACGGGGCGAGTGAAGAATCTTTGCCTGAATAAGTCAATAGATCCATTGATAAGACGTGCTGCCGACTGCCAAGGCTAGAGTCAAAGGATCAAGCGTAATTCTGCAAAAACGTATGAGATTACGGGACGAGTTTGACGTCCGTTTTATGGTTGATTTAATCGCACGTTCCAAAGCCCGTCCAGACGAGAATTGTTTGGTCGAGTCTGAATTCGTAAAAACGCACGAGTTCTCAGAACATGTTTTGGAGTCAGCGAAACCGGTAGTTTTATCGAAATTCCGAACTACGGATGAGTTGATGCGAGAGCGGCAGCCAGTAGGTGAAGGCAAACGACCAAGATCACCGGGCGGGGCAACACAAGTGATCGTTGAAAACTTCAAACCTGAAACAAGGCGAACAAAACCCGAAATGTGATGTCAAACGCAACTGGTATGGACCCACTTGCTTTGCCGAAGCCGTTGTTGGTCTGGGACATCTGCATGACCGATTTACCTGCCCCGCCAGGACGAAGACTGGCATCATTTTGTCAACCAGCTGATTGATCAGAAACGTGACTGTATCAGCTTTCGAGTGCATACACTGATCGATCTTGACCGACAGGATGTGTTGGTAACACATTCTAAGTGACAGGTTAATCACGTTCATCAGAATAATCGCGAATCGCTGCCAGTGTGACTCGTAGAATGTGGTCGGTGATACGGGAGACTGTAAATTTACGATATTCACTGGGAGAGATCACCAGGCGATCCATCTGCTGGCCGAACTGGAAGTGCATGCATTGTCCAATGATACTGATTGCGAGCAGGTGCTGTTCAATCCTGGGAGCCCCTGCAGGAAGCAGCTCTGCGATTAAAGCATTGAGCCGATCAAACATGGGTTTGGCATGAGATCGTGCGATCTGGGCGGTTGCTTCTGTTGGCTCCAGAATCTCGCGAAACATCAGCATTTCTTCCGGAGTCGACCGGCTACGGTCACTCATTGAGACTTCCAGCATTTCGCCGATGAACTTTCGGAGGCGATCTTCCGGCGGAGCCGTTTCGTCGACAGTTGGTTCCTGCATTTCTCCGATAACTGTACGGTTGGCCTGTTCAACAGCCGCGATGTATAACCCCTCCTTGCCGCCAAAGTGATACCGGACGGCGTTCAAGTTGACTTCTGCACGTGCGCAGATATCGCGTAAATTTGCATTATCTAAGCCTTTCGCGGCAAATTCCACGATCGCAGCCTGGAGAAGTCGTTGAGGGGTATCCTGGTTCTGCACTTTATATGCTTCAGTCTAAAAGGGGCCAATTCGCTACATGGGTTTTCTCTGATATTTATTATAATACACTTGTATTAAATAGGGAACCGGCGTACGATTTAATACATCTGTATTATTTATTGCAGAGACATGCACCAGTTATTCATGCACCAGCAGTTCATTCCCTGGCCAGGAGTGAGACAACCACTCGATTCATCTGACTATATGCGAGATCAACGTGCAGAGCAAATCACTTCCAGTCAAGATTGATGAAATCAGCCAGCAGAATGCAGACCATACACGCGGGGATTGTGATTCCCAGCCTGGTCAAAGAAAATCTGCTTTCTCGATCAGGCAGCTGATCCCCGTGTTTGCTCGCTCTCTGGTTTCGCTCCTGCTGATTTGTGGGAGTCTTGTGGTATTTATTTCTTTAAATGCCGGCCGACATACGCCGGTTCGTGAGCAGGCTGCCCCCAGGCAACCCATTGTCGAAACTGTCGCTGTCCAGCCTGCTCTCAGTGGAATCGATTTCAAAGTCGATGGCGTGGTGATTCCGTTTAAGCGGATTGAGGTTCCAGTCGAAGTTTCCGGAGTGGTTTCGGAGCGCTCAGAAAAATGCCGCATCGGCCATTTTATCGAAAAAGAAGACGTACTCGTACAGATCGCGTCGCGCGAGTATCAGCTCGAAGTACGTCAGCTGGAGGAACAGCTGGAACAGGCAGAAGCGAGCCTGAATGAGCTGGAACTGAATATCGCGTCGCGAGAACGGAAGGTCGTTATCGCACAGGAAACCCTGAAGATTAAAAGCCGCGACCTGGCCAGAATGAAACAACTGAATTCGCGAAACGTGGTGACTGACACGGATGTGGATGCGTCTCGACTGGAAGAACTTGAATCCCGTAATTCATCGCAGTTGGAGCTCGATCAGTTAGAGATGGAAAAGGCAACACGTACGCGACTTAAGAGTTCACGGGATCTTGCTGCAGTTCAGCTGGAACGAGCCCGTTTTGATGAAGAGCGTTGTACGGTGCGTTCCCCGATTTCAGGAGTGATCACGCAGGAACCCGCTGAAGAAGGTGTGTTTCTCCAGCGTGGCGCAACGGTCGCTACGGTTCAGGATGTTTCGACCATGGAAATCCGCTGCAGTCTGAATATGCGACAGATGAAATGGCTTCTGAACAGCAGAGAAGTTCACTCGGCTGGCTCGACAGGCAGTGGCTTGTCTTCGGCGGCCAATATGTATCGAATTCCTCCGACTCCCGTAACGGTTCAGTTTGAAGTAGACGGAACCGAAAATTCCTGGGAAGCCACGCTGGTTTCCTTTGACGGAGCGGAAGTTGATCGCCAGACACGTCTGGTTTCCTGCCGCGTTTACGTTCGACAATCCAAAGGGCATGCGAATTCAGCCAGTGTGAATTCGCATGATCAGCAAACGCCGCAGGTTTCGTTAATGACGGGCATGTTTGTCAAACTTCTGGTTCATTCCAAGCCACAGTCTGAATTACTGCAGATACCAGAAGCCGCACTCAATCCGGGAGATGAAGTCTGGGTTGTGACTCCCGTTGAAGCAGCACAGGAGACCAGTTCGAGTCAGGATTCTCAATTGACTTCAGGTTCGCTGCGTCGCGTTCATGTACGTGTTGCCCATTCAGTGGGCGATATGATTCTGGTCTATGCGGGTGATTTGTTAAATGTAAAGGACCAGGTGGTTGTGTCTCCGCTCAATGCTCCTGTAAACGACATTCTGGTACAGTTCAGGGAGGCCAAATGAAGTCATTTGTACGTTGGGCGATCTCCAATTCGCCGGCTATGAACATCATCATGATCGCGGTGATTCTCACGGGGACGGTCTGTCTGCAGTCTCTGAACCGGGAGACATTCCCCGAATTTGAACTCGATGTCATTTCGGTATCTGTTTCCTATCCAGGTGCCTCTCCGGAAGAGGTCGAAGAGGGGATTTGCCAGAAAATCGAAGAAGCGGTCAGGTCGGTTGACAGTGTCAATAAGGTAACGTCAACGGCATCAGAAGGGCTGGGGACTGTCTCGCTGGAACTGCGTTCCGATGTAACCAATCGCGACAGGGTACTCAATGATGTCCGTTCCGCCGTGGACCACATCACCAGTTTTCCGGCACTGGCCGAAGACCCGGAAGTCAAACTGACCGAACAAAGTGAGCAGGTCATTCGCGTGGGAGTCGTTGGTCCGAAAGATGACAGCGAGCAGGCTCAACTGATGTTGAGGAAAGTGGCTGAATATGTCCGCGAGGACTTGCTGCAGTTAAAAGGGATATCTGAAGTTGAGCTGTCTGGTGACAAGGATTATCAGATTGATATCGAAGTCTCCGAAGCCACCCTTCAGTCTTACGGTCTGACGATCCAGCAGATTGCGGAAGCGGTCCGACGCGAAAATAATGATACTCCCGGTGGTACGATTCGCTCAGAGTCTCAGGAAGTATTGTTGCGGGGACACAACCGGCGCTTGACAGGAGATGAAATCGAATCGCTGCCTCTGATAACACAACCCGGCGGAGCTGTTTTGACGGTGGGCGACGTCTGCAAGGTCAAAGATGGATTTGCGGACACGACGTCGATCAGTGAAATCGATGGACGCCCTGTGCTCGTCCTGTCGGTCATGCGGAATCCCAGGGAAGACCTGCTGTCGATGGTCGATACGGTGTATGACTATATCAACAACAATGAACTGCCTCCCGGGTACCAGCTTAAAACGTGGGGCGACCGTTCGATTGAAGTGCGTGGCCGCATTGATTTGCTGGTCAAGAACAGCTGGCAGGGGTTGATCGTGGTTTTTCTCGTTCTTGCCGCGTTTCTCGAATTGCGGCTGGCATTCTGGATTGCCATGGGGATTCCTTTTTCGCTGCTGGCAACGGCAGGTTACCTGCTGCTGACCGGGCAGACATTAAATATGATCTCGATGTTTGCCTTTGTGATGGCACTGGGGATCGTGGTCGACGATGCCATTGTGGTGGGTGAAAATATCTACACGCACCGGCAGATGGGAAAGTCCCTTCTCAAAGCTGCTATCGACGGCACGGTTGAGGTCGTTCCCTCTGTAATGGCTTCAGTCTCGACTACCGTGATTGCCTTCATGCCGCTGCTTTTTGTTTCCGGGACCCTGGGGAAAATCGTCTGCGTTTTACCAACGGTGCTGATCGCGATGCTGATTGTGTCACTCATCGAATGTATGACGATACTTCCCTGCCATCTCGCGCACAGAGACAGTATCGTGTTTCGTTTGTTTCACCATATGTTTTATGCTGTCGCGTGGCTTCTGATACCGTTGCACTGGCTCAATCAGCTCGCGTCAACAATTCTGAAATTCGTGATCGAGAAAATCTATCGACCGTCCTTGCCGTGGGTGATGCAGAATCGAATGATCTTTCTCGCCGGTTGTGTGTCGGTCTGGATCATCTCGATCGGACTCGTCTCTTCCGGGCGGACTCCTTTTGTCTTCTTTCCCAAACTCGCCAGTACTTCCATTCAGGCATCGGTGACTTTTCCCGAT
>NZ_CALFPF010000091.1 GCF_937919775.1 uncultured Gimesia sp. | reverse complement strand
AAGAGTAAGGGCTTTGCGCTTGCTCATTCGGGTACAGGAACGTAAACTGTGACGTTTCACTAAGCGAGTATTTCTATAAGCTGTTTTGCCTCCTAATTTTAGGAATGAGTTCCGCAGGCCGGGTTTTCAGTCTGGCCGGACGCTTGAGCAAAACGAAGCCGTGCTTTCATAAACGTAATGGACAGGCGGGGATGGCAACAGGCAAGTCCCTGAGATCGACAAGGTTATTAGGTAACAAAGAAGCTGATTAAAATGAAAAAAGACATTCATCCCGACTATCATCCTGTTGTATTTAAGGATACTTCGACAGGTGATTCATTCATGATCCATTCCACAGTCACATCCAAGGCGTCAGTCGAGTGGGAAGATGGTAATACTTACCCGCTGATCACTGTGGAAATCAGTTCCAGATCGCATCCTTACTACACCGGTAAGATGAAGTTTGTTGACAGCGCCGGGCGAGTTGAAAAGTTCCAGAAGAAATACAACTGGGACAAACGAAACTCCGAAGAAGGGGACGCCAAGAAAGAAGGCGAGTAGCAAATTTACGAATCGTTTTTTACCGAGGCTCTGCGGACAATCCGTATGAGCCTCGTTTAGTGAACAGTGCCGTCTTTCTCTATTTTTAATGTCTGATTTCGTTTTGTTTCTCTGATTCGTTTTGTTTCTCTGGCAGGAATCAAATTTCTCGGGAAATGAAACGGAAGTCTGACTGACCTATTCGTGGATTTGGGTAAATGAAGTTTCCCACCCTGCAAGCAAAACTGGTCCGTTACGAAGAGCTGGGAAAACAGCTTCAGGATCCAGAAGTTCTGACCAACAACGCCAAGATGGTTGAGATTCAGCGTGAATACGGCGGTCTGGGCAAAGTGGCCCAGGAAGTCAAGTTATACAATAACCGCGCCGCGGATATTGAAGTAGCGCGTGAGATGCTCAAAGAGGAAACCGATCCTGCGGCGAAAGCTTATGCGCAGAAAGAGCTGGACGAGCTTTGCGAAGCGCAGGAAGCGCATACAAAAGAACTTGAAGATATTGTCGTAGCGGGTGACTCGATCACGCGCGGCGGTTTGATCATGGAAATTCGCGCGGGTGCCGGCGGCGACGAGGCTGCTTTATTCGCCCGCGAGCTGTTTGACATGTATCAGCATTATGTCGAGGCCCAGAAAGGCTGGAAATCAGAAGTTCTGCACCTGAGTGCAACGGAACTCGGGGGAATCAAAGAAGTCATTTTCTCGATCGCCGGTCAAGGTGCCTTCCATCGTTTGCAGTTTGAAAGTGGTGGCCATCGGGTACAGCGCGTTCCGGAAACAGAAACGCAAGGCCGCGTGCATACCAGTGCTGCTACCGTTGCCGTACTGCCGGAAGCAAGCGAAATTGAAGTGGAAATCAAACCGGACGACATTCGCCTGGATACATTTCATGCCAGTGGCCCGGGCGGGCAGAAAGTCAATAAGACTGAGAGTGCGGTGCGCATCACTCACTTGCCGACGGGGACCGTCGTGCAATGTCAGGATGAAAAAAGTCAGCATAAAAATAAGGCGAAAGCCATGCGCGTGCTCCGCAGCCGTGTGCTGGAGCAAATGCAGCAGAAAGCCGCCGACGAACGTGCTGATCAACGGCGTACTTTGATCGGCTCGGGAGACCGCAGCCAGCGGATTCGAACTTATAACTTTCCACAAGGTCGTGTGACTGACCACCGCATCAACCTTTCACTTTATAAAATTGATCAGATTATGCAGGGAAGCTTGGATGAACTGGTCGAAGCCTTGTTACAGTTTGACCGTGAAGAGCGTCTGCTGGGCGATAGCGCAAAGCGTTAAGCGCTGCCTGCCGTTTCACTGTCGACTGTTATTTCGACGGATCGTGTTTTGAAAGAAAATCCAGAATCATCGGAGAGCACTTCGCAGTCGGCTTCAGAATCGTGGACGGTTCGCCGAATTCTTGACTGGACGACGGCGCATTTAACCAAACATGGCAGTGATTCCCCCCGCCTGGATGCGGAAGTTCTCCTGGCATTTGCCCGGAACTGCGAGCGGATTCGCCTCTATACCAACTATGAAGACGAAGTCACGGAAGCACAACGCACGCTGATGCGCGAACTGGTTCAGCGCCGCGCGAAATCGGAACCGGTGGCTTATCTGGTGGGAAAACGCGAATTCTTCGGGCTGGATTTTCTGGTCGACCGGAATGTGCTCGTACCACGCCCGGATACGGAAACGCTGGTGATGGAACTGGTGGACGAAGCGCAAAAAATCGCCTCGCCTTTCATTCTGGATCTGTGCACGGGCAGCGGCTGTATTGCCATCGCCACTGCCGCCCATTATTCGAAGGCCTCATTTCTGGCGACGGATATCAGCCCAGCCGCGTTAGCCATCGCCACGAAAAACGCGGAGACCAATCGCGTCTCGGATAAGATTCGCTTTCTGCAGAGTGACTGCTTTGCGGGAATACCGGCCGATACCGCGTTTGATATGATCGTCAGTAATCCGCCGTATATTCCCGATGCCGAGATCGAATTGCTGGAAGCGGATGTCAGGCAGCATGAACCCCGGCTGGCTTTGTCGGGAGGCGTTGACGGTCTGGATTTTTACCGCCGGATCATTCAGGAAGCCCCTGCCTATTTGAAAGAAGCCGGCACGTTGATGCTGGAATTCTCTCCAGAACAGGAACCCGCTTTAAAAGCACTGTTCGAAGCTTCAGGGAAATATACCGACGTGAGAGTGAAAGCAGACCTGGCAGGGCGCGCCCGGGTGATTATTGGCAGAAAATTGCCTATCTTAAAATAATCTGATTCTCTATACTTCCCCCTTCGAGATTCAATCAAAACAGCTCCAGGAGATCCAGGGATGGATATGTTGATCGTTCGCGGAGGCGAGCGGCTTGCAGGTAGTGTTTCCGCCAGTGGTGCCAAGAATTCCGCATTACCACTGATGGCGGCTGCTTTGGCCTGCGAAGGTGAAACGGTCCTGCATTCCCTCCCCAATCTGGTGGATGTGACAACGCAATCACAGGTGCTGGGCTCGCTCGGAATGGAAGTGAATCGTGATGCGAGTGGCGCATTGCGGTTAAAAACCGTGGATGAAACCTCGTGCATCGCCGATTACGATCTCGTGAGGCGGATGCGGGCCAGTGTTTGCGTCCTGGGACCGCTCCTGGCGAAACGGCGTATGGCGTGCGTCTCTCTGCCCGGCGGCTGCAACATCGGTGATCGGCCGATTGACCTGCATCTGAAAGGGCTCACTGCCTTAGGCGCACAAATTCGCGTCGACCGGGGTTATGTCATCGCGCGTGCGGACCGCTTGCGCGGTGCGAATATTTTTCTGGGGGGCGCGTTTGGAAGTACCGTGACGGGGACCTGCAACGTGATGATAGCGGCGACTCTCGCCAAGGGAACCACCACCATCGAATCGGCGGCCTGTGAACCCGAGGTCGTTGATGTCGGCAATTTTCTGAATGCTGCCGGTGCAAAAATCGCAGGCCTGGGGACTCCGTTTCTGACGATCGAAGGGGTCGAGCAACTCCAGGGGGTGGAACACACGGTGATTCCCGATCGCATCGAAGTGGCAACGCTGATGATTGCCGCGGCGATTACGGGGGGCGAAGTCAGATTGAATCAGGTGCGCCCCGATCACATTACGGCGGTCATTGAAAAACTGAGGGAAGTGGGAGTCACGATTCAACTCGAATTTCCGGATCAGCCCGCGAAAATGCAATCGATCCTGGTGAAAGTCACGCAGCCTCTGAAATCGGTAGATTGTATTGCATTGCCATATCCCGGCATTCCAACCGATGTGCAGGCCCAATTAATGTCATTGCTGGCCGGTGTGTCTGGAATCAGTATTGTGACCGACAAGGTTTTTCCCGATCGCTTCATGCATGCATCGGAATTGGCCCGGATGGGAGCCAACATCCGCCGTGAATCTGCCAGCGCCATTCTGAACGGCGTTTCCCGATTAAGTGGTGCCTGCGTGATGGCTTCCGATTTAAGAGCCAGTGCAGCTCTGGTGTTAGCGGGTCTGGCTGCGGAAGGGGAGACGGTGATTCGCCGGATCTATCATCTGGATCGCGGTTACGAGAAGCTGGAAGAGAAGCTGATCTCACTGGGCGCCGATGTCCGTCGCGTGACAGATGAACCGAAAAACATGCCGGAAAGCCTGAAGCTGACCGATGGTGAGAGTCGCCCCACTCATTCTGAGTTGCTCGATGCACTGACGGGACCACACTGGAACGCGAGCGTCAAAACGGCTGAGCAGTCAGCAAATGAGGCAGACGCGGTTTAAGTCGTCGAGTCGAACCAGACCTTTCTGCTAAGACACTCCAGTGATTGCCCTTCGTCAAACAGCACGACCTCATTCCGTTATTTTTCGGATCTCTTTTTGCTGAAATCCAGGCAGATTAAATGTGATTCGCTGCGGAGATAGATTTTTTTGTGAGCCAGAACCGGCGCAGCCCACGCCGGATATTTGATCTGCGGGAACGAAGTACGACAGACTTCAGTGAACTGCATGGGATCGACCTTCACAATGGCCAGCGTGCCGCGCTCTCCCAGAACGATAAATTTGTTATCTGCCAGGATCGCAGAGCCACGTCCATAAACAGGCCAGGGGGCCGTTTTGCCGGAATCAATCCACTGGTACTGTCCAGTAAGCGTATTGGGTTTTACTTTTCCGACGACCGGCTCTGAGCCATCAGTTTCCCAGATCACTTTTCCGTCTGTCAGTCTGACACAACGCATGGTCGCGCCCCGTTCGTGGCGTCCGCTGAAGCCGTAGAGATATCCTTCGTGCTGAATGGTCGTGGACCAGTGCGTCAGCATGTTGGTGGGATTTCGCCAGAGTTCTTTATAACTCTTGCCGTCTGCATCGACCTGCAATAACGCCGACCCGACTTCATAAGCAGCGGACAGAAAGATTTTATCATCCACAACAACCGGACGCGCCGCATTCACGGAGTCGTTAATCAAGGAACGAAACCAGTATTTGAAATTAACGGAACCATCCTGGGGATCAAGTGAAACCAGTCCCTGGCGCATCAGGCAGAGCAGGTGGCGTTTGCCATGAATGGTGACGGCGAGGGGGGAAGAGTAGCTGGAAATTTTTTCATTGCCCCGCCACTTATACACGGGCATGCGTTCCCAGCCGGTGGAGGTTCCGTTCCAGACATCTTTGCCGACATTTTCCCAAAGTGTTTTTCCGGTGACGGCATCAAAGGCGACCATGCCCGCGTTCGGTTTGCCTCCCACCATGACGATCAATTTATCGCCTTCCAGAATGGGGGTGGAACCGACGCCGAAAAATCCGGGGGGAACGTCAAACTCTTTCAGACAGTCGTGGTGCCAGACGAGTGTTCCGTCTTTGAGATTGAGGCAATACAACTTTCCCTGCGCACCGAACGTGTAACAGTATTGGGGGGTCAGGAGGGGAGAGCAGCGTGGTCCGTTGTTGTATCCATAGGGGTCGCGGAAATCAGAGTCGTATTCGTACTTCCACAATGGCTTGCCGGTATCCGCCGCCACGCATTCGATGACCTCTTTACCTTCGCGGTCTCCATCGGGTCGATGATGAATCACCAGTTGATTGCCCAGTACGGAGGGGGCACTGTAACCTGTGCCGATTTTTTTCTCCCATAATAACGGGGGGCCTTCGAGCGGGAACTTGTCAATCAGATTGGTTTCCGAGGATATTCCCGTCTGTTGCGGGCCTAGAAAGTAAGGCCAGTTTCCTGATGTTTCCTCGACAGACTGCGCGTTTGCTGTCGCGTCAAACCGGCCTGTGTGCGGCGCTGGTAACGTTGTGATCAGAGAAAACGAGGTTCCCAGAATCAGCGTGAAGAAAGAAAACCTGTAGCGGCGACTAATGGAATTGTCTAAATTCTGCATAAGAGAAACCATTCAGAGGTAGGCGGTCAGGGAAGTTCATAGACTTTATACGTTTGATTTTGGTAAACGGGTTTAATGCCGGTAAAGGGGCCCAGCCGCTTTACGAGCAGATGCGTGATGTTTGTGTTCTCTTTGAGGGCACGTAATGCACGGTCATCGAAACCTCCATTATAGTATTCCTGACCCCATTTGCGTAAGTATTTCAAGCGTCGATTCCATTCGACAATGCCGGCGGCGTCCTGGGGACAGTCTTTGAAGGTGACATATTCTGGTCGTTCCGCGTACCATTTGAAGTCGGCTTCATGGGCGGGAGTCAAAAATAAGGCCGTTTCTGGTGTGTGTTGATGAATCCAGTCGCAGGCAGCGAGCCAGTCTTTGCGTTGTGCGGGAGACATCTCGTGGACGGGAGGAAAGACCCAGGCGGAATAGAGGACGGCTGTGAACAGACACAGACTGAGCAGGGCGACGATCACGGTGCGAGGCGATTTTGCGACTCTCAGCGTTTCTGCATCCGCGTGTTCCGTTGTAAAGAAGCGTAGTTGGATTGAGCGGACAAGGGAAATGGTGACCGCAATCGGCAGCAACGCGTCGAACAGGCGAAACGGATAAAATTTTAAAAGCGACATGCGAAAGGCATAAAAGGGCATTTCACTGGCCGGCCGCGGTCCTGCCCCCAGTAAAAAACCGATGACTGCCAGGCCAATGGTTCCGATGATGAACCATTGAAAAAATCGACCGGCAAACGCAGGGCCTGATTTTCGCTGCAGGAAAACCCAGATGCCCAACAGGATTGCATAAAACAGATAGCTTTCTGGATCGAAATCCATCGGATCAAGATGATGCTTCAGGCGGTAGAAGACCTGAATATAATTCGCTGCGAACTTTTCTTGTGAAGCGCCGTGAAAAACGAGGCTGAGCGAGGGAATGAGTCCTGGCAGAGCGCAGAGCAGGAGTAAACCGCACGCCGGGACTGCGGTTTTCAAACTTTGCCTGAGAGCGGTTTTGTGACGAAACTCCTGATTCAGAACCGCATAACAGGCCAGCGAAAATCCTCCGCAAAAAAGAGCCCAGATTCCCACGACGGGATGCCAGCTGATGGTCAGCCCCGCATAGATGGCGGATCGGTTCCAGCGCTGTTCACAGGCGTTCGCCAGCGATAAAAAAAGAAAACCGTAGGCGAATACTTTGGATTCAATGCCGCCGACGATCCATTCGCCGGAGAAGTTGCCGATAGCGGCGATTCCCAGATAGATCCAGGCAGCAATCAAAGGGGACCAGAGTCCCGGTATCAAAGTCCGGACGAGTCGATACCAGCCCAACGCCAGCAGCAGAAACCCCGCCAGTCTTCCAAGGAGGGCGGTGTTGTGCAGTGAAATCCATTGCGTCAGACTACCCAGCACCTGATAAAAAACGGCGTGGGCGTTCGACGATTCGAGGAAAAAATCGCCGGAACACCACTGCGGATTCCAGTAGTGTCGGGCTTTGCAAAGATAATGTGGTTCATTTGTTCCGGGGATTGGGAACCGGAGAAAGGAATCGGCGGCGAAGGAACCGCCGATCAACAATATCAGGAGCATGGCTTGGGGAGAGATTTTAGTCGCTGTGGATTCAGGATTCACTGAACTTGAGCACCTTGTTAAGCCATAAAAATTAACCGGAGCGAGTGTGGATGAGTCAGCGCGGTCTCAAAGTGGACTATTTCTTCGCTGTCTTCTTTTTCGCCGATTTTTTTGTCACTGCTTTTTTCGCGGTCACTTTTTTTGCAGGCATTTTATTGGCGGCTGATTTTTTTGTGGTTGACTTCTTTGCGGGGGCTGCCTGCTTTGCTGTTTTCTTTTTGGCCGTTCCTGTTTTGGAAGCGGTTTTCTTTTTCGTCTCTTTTTTGGCAGAATCGCCGAAGATCTTGTCGTAATTTTCCCAGAACTGGGGGGTCGTACCGGTACGAACTATGGGGCCGCTCATAATCTTACTTCTCCGTTAAGTCTCTGAATTCACCTGAGAGGATTTCAAATGAAACGCATTTTAAAACGATACTGTTACATTATTATAACAGGTGACAGGAATATTGTCTTTTTCTGAGCGCTGATTCTTTCGATCTACCCCTGAATTGTCAAGTCTGTCTGCAATGATCGGTCCGGAGCGGCGCGGGAAAAGATTTCTGTAACTCGTTTCCTTGCTGCCGAATCGTTTCCAGAAGTTGTTTCAGATGCGATTCGTTCGTGAGCGGATTCATCACGGTGATGCGAAAAGCCGCCTGGCCATCCAGAACGGAATGCACGATATAAAATTCTCCCGACTCGATAATCAGCCTGCGCAATTGAAAATGAAACAGGTTCTGTTGTTCCTGTGGTAATTCCTGCAGCCATTCCGGCTGGTAACGGAAGACGACAATATTGCATTCAGGTTCGTGCAGGGGTTCAAAATCAGGAGCCTGCAGGAGCAGCGAGTAGAATAAACGGGCGGTCTCAAAAGTCACATCCACGAGATCGGCGAAGAGTTGTTTTCCGAACAGCGACCAGATTCCCCAGAGTGCGTAGCTGTTCGCTCGTTTCGTGCATTCGATGGTTCTTAAACCCAAATCATATTCCGCAATTTCGGGAGCAGACGGATCAAACAGGTAAGGGGCCTGTTGCTGGAACGCCGTGAATTGATGTGTTTTGTCTTTAAAAAACAGGAACGCACTCAAGGCGGGCATGAACATCATTTTATGGGCATCGAAGACCACACTGTCCGCGCGGTGCAGACCGTTTGTAAGATGCTGGTGCTGTTGAGAAAAGCAGGTGGGCCCACCATGTGCCGCGTCGACGTGCAGCCAGATCTGGTATTGCTCGCAGAGGTCGGCGATTTCGTTCAAGGGATCAAAGGCACCAATGGGAGTCGCACAGGCGCAGGCGATAACAGCGATGATCTTTTTATTTTCACTCCGGCATTTCAGGATCATTTCATTTAATGCGTGTGGGTTCATTCTCCGTTTCTCATCGAGCGCGACC
>NZ_CALFPF010000090.1 GCF_937919775.1 uncultured Gimesia sp. | reverse complement strand
GAAGAGATTGATGAAAGCCGGGAAAACTGCTCCCAGTGGATGAATCGTGCGACGAATCCGGAGGGATTTGAAGTGATTGAAGGCGGGAGACTCATCCAATTTGCGAGGAACCAGAAAGTCAGCATTGTGCATATCGGGCTTTTGCCTCCTCTGGAGGGGAGTTTGTGTGTCTCATGCGAATTTGAATTGGGGCAGCCAGTCAGGGCACGCGTACTCGAAACCCGTGGATATGGTATCAGCGTGGAAGTGAAACGGACTCATGAATTGGAATCAGAATTCGACACCGTTCTCCATTATCGGATCACCAACCAGCCATTCAATGAAAAAGCTGCCTGAAAACGGCATTGTATTTGTTGTCTGAATGGTTTTAGACGATCAGTTTGAGAGAAATTGGATTCCATTTCGGAATTGAAAAGAACGTCAAAAAGTGAAAAAATAGGTATTTATGTTCATTTGCAGGACAAAATATTTTACCTATATTATACGATAGCTGGAATTTTCTATATTTCGCTAGTTTCCAATTTTATGAATCGCTATACTTTGCGGTCGTTGTCAAAACTTTGGGTTTACCCGCAACTGGCGATGACTGGTGGGATTCGATCTTTTCTTTTCTCACTACCAATCTTTATGGCTCATTGATCATCAATGCGGGAACGTTTTGATAATCACTTAGTGCATCTGCATTTATAACAGGTTCAATTAGATTAAGATCCTGTGTTGAGTGGAATTGTGCTGCATCACGATAGGATTCGTGTTGAATGGAGGTTGGACTCTGTGAACTCAGAGTTTGACAATTGCTGAATAAGGATGTCAGGAAAATGCACAAGATTTCTTTAAAATATCAAACTAAAAATCAGGTCAATTCATCCGATCTCGAATCAGTTCTGGATGCGTCCGGACTGCTGAGCGAGCAGATGAAATTGTCGTCTGAGAATAAAAAAACAGAGAGCAAGCGTGGTCGCCAGGTGATTAGTCAAAGAACTAATTCATTATTAGGGGTCCAAATTGTTTCAAGTGGATCTTACGTACCAGACAATGTCGTTACAAATCAGGATCTACAGGAACGTTTTGGTTTTGACCCGGAATGGATTGAACAACGAACTGGTATCTTAGAGCGTCGTCATGCCCCGCCTGAAATGGCGACCAGTGACTTATGCTACGAAGCAGCGCAAAAGGCGATCCGTGCAGCACGTGTCAATCCTGAAGATATCGATCTGCTGATTGTCGGGACTTTTACACCAGACTTTCAGTGCCCTTCGGTAGCCTGCCTTGTTCAGGACCGGTTAGGCCTTGATGCACCCGCCATCGATTTACAGGCGGCTTGTGCCGGATTCATGTACGCGTTAGTGACAGCCGCCCAATACGTGGCGACGGGTAACAGTAAACTGGCGCTGGTGATTGGCGGAGACTGCAACAGCCGTATCGTCAATCCGGAAGATCGTCGCGTCGCGCCTCTGTTCGGAGACGGGGCAGGGGCCGTGCTGCTTGCCAAGGGAGATCCTCATCAGGGGTTGACCTGTTATCAGACCGGCTCGGATGGAAGTGGCTGTTCTTTACTGGATCGACCTGCGGGCGGTACACGTAACCCTGCGACAGTGGAAGATATTAAAGCAGGCCGCCATTTTTTAAATATGGATGGTCGTAGCGTCTTCAAATGGGCCGTCAGAACGGTCGCTGATTCGATTGACCTGATGCTGACCAAAACCGGCATGAGCGTGCATGATGTTGACCTGTTTCTGATGCACCAGGCGAATATCCGCATCATTGATTCGGCTTGTGAGCAACTGGGAATTCCCCGGGAAAAAGTATTCAATAACCTGGACAAGTATGGAAATACCTCAGGCGGATCAATTCCGATTGTGCTTGATGAAGCGTTCAACGCCGGTCTGATTAACCGCGGCGATACCATTCTGCTGAGTGGTTTTGGAGCCGGGCTGGCCTGGGGTACCGGGTTGTTCCGCTGGTAAACGGTCGGAGCAGATGTTTCTCAAACTCGGAAGTTTTCTCTGCGCCGTAAACCGGACTGCAAGCATCATCCTGTTATGCCTTACAGCCATTTGAGATCGCCAGTGCTTTTATGGCGTTTTTTGCTCGTCCTGTGGTTCCGGAGTAACCGGTCTTTCAATAACAGGTTCTCCCGCTTTGGCAACTCCTGCGAGTGGAAGTTCGGTCGCCTGTTCGGCCTCCTCTTCAGCGTTGTATACATGATCCAGAGGAGTGCCATCATCGCATTTTCGCAGTAGGAAATAGATCACCGTATTGGCGGACCAGAAAAAGCTGACGATGAATCCGGCGAATAAAATTCTGAGAACAGATCCCCAGCCTGCGGAAATCGTTGTCGCGAGAGTATTTTGATTCGCGTGAAATAACTTTTCCGCTTCTTCAAGGCCCATGCCCCAACTCACCCCCCAGAAGGAGAGATGCGAAACCAGTTGAATGAGCAATTCTGCAAATAACAGACAGATTGAACCATAGCAGAGTGTCACAATCACGAGCCAGAGAAAATACCAGATGCGACCGAAGAGATAGCTGAAGATGCGGCTTAAACCATCAAATCCGTCACTGTCTTCCACACTGATGGTCGTCATCATCAGAGGCCAGCCCGCTAATGTGACCAGCAGAATCAAACTCATCACGAACGCAAACAGGAAAGTCAGTCCCCAGAGCAGGCTGACGATGATCCCTCCGGCATCCGGAATATTTCCAAACAGACCAATTAAGAGGCAGAGGACCCAGAAAAAACCCATTCCAGCGAAGGGAAGTAGGGGGGCGCTTACCAGTGAGAGAATGCGTTTCAGGGAAAAGCGTAACGCAGCCAGGATTCCGATATGCTCATCCTGTGCAAACTGGATGGCGGCAATTCTGGTAATCGCGCCACCAAACACGGACCAGACGATAATGGCCCATAGGAGCTGTGTTGTGGCATAAGCCAGTGAACTCCAGTTAGCCCCTGCCTGGAAGAGTGTTAAGACAGGTCGGTTAAAGGAGATCATGGGTTCCAGCAGGCTGCGGCCTTCGGTGATCGAACGCAGCGGTTGCGAAAAATTTTCTCCGAAGAACAGATCACCATTCAGCGGTTGTTGAAAACGTTGTGTAAACTGTGGAGGAAACAGCAGATTTTGTTGAACTGGCAGGTTATCTCTTGACTGCTGCACAGGAGCAAAAGGCAGGCTGTTAAACAGATAATTTCCCAAAAGTAAAAGCAGAATCGCTGCTGAGGCCAGCAAAATTTTCTGAAAATCGACAGCCAGCCGAAAAACTCGAAATAGATGCAGCCAGGGAAAAATCGATTTGTAAGGTATCGGGTCAGATATCAGAGAAGGTTTTTGATTCATCATAATCAGAGTGATTATCCAGGGGCCCAGAGATGAGATAAATGCCGGTCTGATAGCAGTCTACAATTCAAGAATCGCAGGAGAAATTCCTGTCAATCCTTTCGACGCGTATTATAGACACTCTGGCTGATTTGATGCTATCGTAGATGACGTTTACCAGCATTTTCAGGTGGATTTTACAGGCTGGCCGAGGAGAGAACTTTCCGCAATCATTGCCTGAGTTTCTTTGGTTTCTTTTTTTACAGGCATTGTACAGGACTGATAGATCAAAGGAATCGCGAGCAGCGTGATCATGGTGCCAGCGCATAAGCCGCCTACGACGACACGGGCCATCGGCGCCTGTAATTCGCCTCCTTCACCCCAACCCAGCGCAATCGGGATCATCGCCAGAACAGTGGTGAGCGTGGTCATCAGAATCGGCCTGAAGCGGCGGGTGGCGGCCTGAATGATCAGTTCGGTCATCGGTTTTTCAGGAAATCGTCTGCGAAGCTGATTGATGTAATCGACCAGCACAATGGCATTATTCACAACAATTCCGGAAAGCACGACGATGCCGATAAAGGATTGAACATTCAAAGTCGTGTCTGTAAATACGAAAACCCAGATGACGCCGATCATGCCCAGAGGAACGGAGAACAGAATATAAAACGGATCTCGCAATGATTCGTACTGGGAAGCCATCACCATATACATTAACACGATTGCCAGCACAAAACCCTGTTTGAGCGCGGTGAAACTTTTCTGCTGTTCTTCCCAGTCGCCAGCAACTCGGATCGAATAGCCGGACGGAATCTGAATTGAGTTCAGATGACGCTCCAGTTCGGGAACAAGACTGCCCAGATCTTTCCCTTCCACATCTGCAAAGATTCGCAGGACACGCTGCTGGTTCTGCCGTTCAATCACAACCGGCGCCTCATCACTTTTAAATTGCAGCAGGTTTTTTAATGGAATCGTTTTACCTGTCGCCGTGGTGACTCCCACCAGTTGGACATCGGAAAGATGGTTGCGATCTGCTTCGCGGAGTCGTACGACGACGGAAAATTCATCACCTTCCTCGCGATAAAGGGTCGCTTCGGTTCCCTGAATGGTTGTTTCCAGTGTTTGTGCGATATCCTGAACGCTGATTTTCAGAAGCCCTGCTTTATCGCGGTCGATTGAAGCGGTCAGTTCGGGGCGATGGTCTGCAATTTCTGCTTCGACATTGATCAGGCCGGGAATCTGTTTCATGACTTCCACTACCTGATCGACAATTTTTTGCGCTAATTGCAGATTGTGTCCTGCCACCTGGACGACAAGATCTCCGCCCCCTCTGCGGCTGATCATTCTCATCAGCATCATTTCGGTCTGTGCTTTCACCTGGACTTTCATACCAGGCACGGGGCCGATTGCGTCGTCGAGTGCTTTCCGAATTTCCTCAATATTTCGTGTTCGTTCGCCACGTGGTAAGAGCTGAATCCGTAATGTGGTTCGGTTCCAGCGGTCCGCGTCATCAGCCCCATCCCCGATAAATGAAGCAACCGCAACTGCCTCCGGAACAGATTCAATCGTAGCCTGTTCCAGAATACGGGTTTGCTGGTCCAGTTTTCTGAGTTGGATGCCGGCTGCCATCGTTGAAAAAATGTTTAATGCACCCTCGTCTGTTTTGGGCAGAAATTCACTTTTAATCCGAGGAGATAAACCAAGTGTTGCGGTAAAACAGACCAGCAGCAGAAAACCCGTCAGGGTGGAGTGCTTTAAACTGAAGCATAAGATCCGTTCATAAAATCGTTCCAGCAACAGCAGAAATTTATGATTCGTGTTATGGAACGCATCGATCAGGAAAAACCAGGGTCTGGTCCATCGTGAGTGAACTACCTTTGTCTCATCGGGGATCCAGTAAGCGCTCATTACCGGAGTGAGTGTCAGACTGGCAAACAGAGAACAGATGAGTGAGAACGATACGACCCACGCCAGTTGATGCAGCAGAATGCCTGTGGTTCCCTGTATGAATATCAGTGGCAGGAAAATAATCAGTGTCGTCAGTGTGCTGGCGAGAATGGCAGAAGAGACTTCTTCCGTCCCTTCAATGGCGGCGGTTTTGGCGTCGAGACCATCTTCCCGTTTACGGAAGATACTTTCGAGTACGACAATCGAATTATCAACCAGGAGCCCGACGCCCAGGGCTAAACCACCGAAGGAGATGATATTCAGTGTGAAGCCCTGAAAGTAAATCAGAATGAATGTCGCCAGCACGGAAAGCGGCATGCAGACGCCGATGACCAGCATGCTGCGGAAGCTTCTCAAAAAGAGAATCAACACCAGAATTGCCAGACCCATCCCGTACAGCGCTGCTTCCTGAATATTGGCGATCGATTGCCGAATGTATTCCGATTTATCAACGCGGATACTCAGGTTCACATCAGGAATCGATTTATTAATCCGTTCAATCTGATCCCGGACCCGGTCACTGACGCTGATCGTATTGGCTCCGGACTGTTTAAAGACATACAGCAGAATTCCCGGTTTCCCGTTCATGCGCGTCAGCTCGGTACGTTCTTTTTCGCTATCGACAACTTCCGCAATATCCCGGACATGCACGGTGGCTCCTGCCTGCTCACGGACTACCGTGTCCTCAATTTGCTGCAGGCTGGTGAATTCTCCCTGGCTGCGAATATGTAAATTGAGGTGGCCTTCCTCGTAATTTCCAGCGGGTTGATTGATATTGTCCTGCCTCAGGGCGTTAATGACTTCATTCACGCCCATATTCAGCGATTCCAGTTTGCTCCGATCCAGGTCGATGTGGATCTCGCGCTCAATCCCGCCCCGCATGCGGAGACGCGCTACGCCTTCCAACTGTTCAAATTGAGGAATGACCTGATTTTCTGTCAGGCGGCTCAGCGTAATCGGATCAAGTTCGCTGTTCAGACCGAGATAAATAATCGGACTGTCTGCCACGTCGAAATGGCGGATATACGGGTCTTCCGCTCCTTCGGGGAGACTGTTTCTTAACTTGTTGAGGGAATCCCGGACTTCATTGATCGCCAGAGTCAGATCGGTTCCCCATTGGAACTGCAGGCGCACGGTGCTGCTGCCTTCCATACTGCTGCTAAGAATGTTTTCGACTCCGGAAACCGAACTCAGCGTCTGTTCGATGGGGCGCGTGATGAGCGTTTCTGCTTCGTTAGGACCAGCGCCTTTGTAGATCGTAATGACACTGACACTGGGATTCTGAATGTCCGGCATCAGGTCGACTGCCAGTTGTGACAATGAAACACAACCCAGCATGACCAGTACCAGAGAGGCCATGAGTGTTGTGATCGGGCGCTGAACTGCCAGTCGGGTCAGGGACATAGACTAATCTTCAATCATGTATCATCTGCAGTGGAAAAATTCGGTGGTCCAAATCATAAGTTGGTTTTCTGCGGTAAAGGGGGCGGCGGTAGCAGTACTTCATCCATCGGCACCTCAATCGGCGTGACCGTCTGGCCTTCATCAACGAGTCGATTTCCCAGTGTAATGACGAGATCTGCCGCATTAATTCCGGAAAGGATTTCAACCAGTTCGCCATCATTAATTCCGACTTCAATATTGCGTCGTTCTGTGATGGGCGGGTTTCCACCAATGATAAATACCGCCGATCCTGGACCATCTTTCCGCCGTGTCAGAGAGGCGATCGGCAGCACGTTGGTTTTATGACGATGTTCAAACACAATTGACACGCGGGCATGCATTCCCGGTTTTAATGAAAAATCACTGTTGGGAATTTCAATGTAGACTGCTGCAGTTCGTGTCAGGGGATCCAACACGGGCGCTTTGCGTATCACCTGCCCGGAAAATATTTTGTCGGGGAAAGTGTCCACGGTGATGGCGGCTTTCTGTCCGATTTTTACGTCTTCATAATCCTTTTCGACAATGTGTACGACCGTGCGGACTGTCTCCAGATTGACAATCTTCATCAAAGCCACATCGGGTTTGGCCAGATCACCGACGTCAACCAGTCGTTCGGCCAGAAAGCCGTTCGTGGGCGCTAAAATCTGATTTTCCTGCAAACGCAGGCGGCTTTGTTCCAGATCCGACTCTGCCTGCTCGACGCGTGCTTCTTCCAGTTCGGTTTGTGATTGTGCGATCGCCAGATTTGCCAGCGCTTCTTCCATCTGCTGTGTTGTGCTCACACCTGATTTCTGGAGTACTAACAAGCGCTGATATGCTTTCTGGGCGAGTTCTTCGGAGGTCACCTGTGCCTTCAATTGGGCTTTGGCAACCGTAAGCGAGGATTTGGCCTTACTGAGCAGTTCCCGGTTTTCGGAGTCATTCAATTCCAGAATG
>NZ_CALFPF010000089.1 GCF_937919775.1 uncultured Gimesia sp. | reverse complement strand
TATTCCGCTTCACCCGGGAAGAATAACCGGCTCATCAACAATCAGTGGCATACTAAAAACGGAAGAGATAGGCCTGCTGTTCGGCGTCTTTGCCCAATGTGTCGATCATTTGAATTTCTGCCCGCTTCATCGTGATGTAGTCTGAGATGCGGCTTTCTCCAAATCCTGCACGCAGGACTTCGTTCTGCTCAAGTGCGGTCAGAGCAGATGCCAGGTCGGTGGGATATCTTGTCATGCCGCGCGTCTGCCGTTCTCTCGGTGAAAGTAGCGTCGGGTCGGTTAGCAACGGTTTACCGGGGTCGGCCTGTTGCTGGATTCCATCCAGGCCCGCGCAGATGAGCGCGGAGAGTGCCAGATAAGGATTGCAGGTGGGATCGGAGGGCTTAAATTCCAGGTTCACGGTCGCTGCTTCTTGACCTTTGAACCCGGAGGCAGCACGGACGGTTGCTTCACGGTTATCAGGACCCCAGCAGACATAACATGAACTCCAGCAGCGTTCGACAAAGCGTTTATAAGAGTTGGTCGTCGGTGCTGTAAACGCCATCAGAGCGGGGAGATGTTTGAGGATGCCCGCCATGAAATGCAGGGCGGTTTGAGAAAGACCATACTCACCGGCAGCATCGTAAAACAGGTTACTTACGTCTTGGGAATCCCAGAGACTGAAATGAATGTGGCAGCCGTTCCCGGCGGAGGCCGGATCTGCTTTTGGCATGAAGGAGACGCGAAAATCGTTCGCCAGAGCCGTGCCACGTACCGTTTCTTTAAAGACCACCTGCTGGTCAGCCGCCTGCAGGCCTGCCTGATGTCGCACGGGAATTTCATGTTGTCCGTGACCGGCTTCCGGATAGTATTTTTCGACCATCACCCCCTGCTGCTCAAGGGCAGTGATGATTGGCAAAATATAAGGGCTGGCAAGATCCATCGCGGCAGAACTGAAACAGTTCAACTGATCCAGCGGCTGCCATTCCCCGTTTACATTTTTGAAAATGGTAAATTCGTTTTCAAAAGCAGCACGAATCACCATTCCCTCGTCAGCCAGTCTGTTGAGAAATGTCTTTAACAGATTTCGCGGACAGAGTTCCCAGGGTTGACCATCGATCGTTTCCAGATCCGAGAGCATTCGGGCATGCCCCGGGAGGTAAGGCAACACCTGAAAGGTATTCACGTCCGGGCGAATGCGAACTTCACCCACAGGTTGAAACCGGCTTTCAGGAGGCAGATGATCAAACACGTTTACGGAAGCCTGGGCCTGCGTCAGCCCGATGCCGGACTGTAAAATCTCAGCAAGACTGTCCGGTCGAAACGCTTTTCCCCGTGCAATGCCGTCCGGGCCGACATAAATGGCACGCACAAGCTCAACGCTCTGTTCAAGCAACTGTTCTCTCAACGATTCGTCTTGCATCTCACGCTCTTTGATGATGAAGAAAGTCGGATTATGAAGATTATCAACGGGAATTATCTCATCACAACAACGCTTTTCTTGATCTGTTTATGGCAGGCGATGCAGGTCATCGTCAGGTGCAGGTAGCTCAGTGAAGCACCATCAATGTTTTTTTTCTGGGCGTAGTTTAACACCTCTTTGGCAGCATTTCGGAATTCTGCACTTTGTTGAATGAAGATCGGTCCTTCGATAACCTGCCATTCCGTGGCGTTACTCATTTCGATCATTTTTTTTGTTCCTTTCTGGATCAGATCGAAATCTTCCGTGACCAGTCCTTCCAGAACATCTTTAGAACTGTCCAGCTTGGCCTGCATGAATTTGGAGACGTTTGCTTGCGCGGGATTCTTTTTTTGCACGGACTTTTCCGCCAACCTGGAATTTTCCTTCGCCAGCAATGGGGAAAAACTTTCACTCTGATCTCCCAATACTCCGGCCAGAAATCCACAGACGATGATTAATAAAAGACTTCTCATGATTCGCTCCTCAAGGTATGCCTGATTGACTGAAACCTGTTTGTATTATAATTCAAACCGCAAATTCAGGTTAATCAACAGCAGTCTGTTGATTACAAAAACTACGATTTCATTCATTAAGTCAGCTGAAAAGTACATCGACACCAGCCGGTAACGTTGCCGCTGATCAGGAGCCGAGTCCTGATTCCCGCTTAGGAACCTTTCGCGCCGGTCCAGGCAGGAGGGTCGCTGGCTGGAAATGACTCCTCAGAAGCTTCATCAATTTCATTGATGGGTGCGTTTTGGGAATGTGTCGGGATAATGGTGAGTAACAGTGCGGCTGTTTCCAGGCATTCCACAGCATGGGGTTCTGCATGCGGGAGATGCAATAAATGTCCGGGAGTGAGTTCATGAGTCTTCCCCAGACATTTAAAGACGACACGTCCCTCCAGGCATTGCACGATTAAAATTCCCGGAGCGGTATGGTTCGGGAGTGAATTTCCCGCTTTGATGATCAGACGAATGATCTGCAGATCTTCGGTTTTAACCAGCGTTGTCGTTTTTGTTGATTCCAGATCAGAGCCCAGGGGGCCAACGCTAATCACTTCACCTGCTTTTAAATGCGATAGTGTCATGATGGAAATCCTTATATAAGAGTCTTGGAAACTACTTTTATTTTATGACTCTACCGCCCGATATGAAAGGCCTTGTCAGGAAAAACAATATTGTCTTAAAAATCATGACTGTTTGAGCTGTTGTACTCCTGCTTCAAGAATGGCCTGGGCCTTCAGGCTGGCATGCGGACTGCATAGCTCCCAGGGTTCTTCGCCACTGCGCACGCAATGCGCGAAATGTTCGGTGGCGGTTTGCAAGTACAGCAGCGGACATTGAACTTTGACCTCTGTACCCAGGGGCTGGTCCTCGGAGGCTGACATCAGACGCCCTTTTTTCTGGGGTTCAATGATGAGCGTGCCTTTCGTTCCATAAATGGCAGTCGCATACGCAGTCAATTTTCCGATTTGAGACCAGGATCCTTCTGCCGTCGCGATTGCTTTCGGATACTGCATGACAATCAGCGCATTGTCTTCGACTCCCAGAGGCTCCGGTCGATACTGACCACCGAAGCCGGTGATGGTTTCCGGGACGCCCAGTAATACGCTGGAGAGCACGCAGCCGTAGCAGCAGTAATCCATCATCGCACCTGCCCCGTTCAACTCCGGATTAAACAGCCAGTCACAAAAGTAATCACTGCAACCCAGCTCTTTAGGACCGGCGTGAGCGGCCCGGTATTTGACTTGCCAGATTTCACCAATCTCTCCTGCTTTGGCCATCGTAATGGCGTGTTGCATTTGCGGCCACCAGGCAAAGGGCCAGTTCACCATCAGACAGACGCTCTTTTCGTGCGCGGCAGCCAGCATCGCTTCTGCCTGTGAGAGATTAGCGGCCATCGGCTTTTCAATCATCACGGGTAGCCCCCGTTCTATCGCGGATAGAGCCAGCGCTGCTCCCTCTTGATTACTGCTGAAAATATAGACGCCATCTAATTCGTGATGTGAAAAGAGTTCGTCGGGTGTCGCATAAGTGGGGCAGCCATATTCGTTCCCGATGCGATCGCGTAACGCCTGATTGGTATCAAAGGCGGCAACCAGTGTCGCGTTCTGAGTGTGTTGTAATTGTGGCAGATGATCCCAGACATGATCGTGAATCAATCCCAGGATACCGATGCGTAATGGCTGATTTGTCATGGTTTTCGTCAATCAATTAGCAGGAATATTTTAATCAGAAGCGTCAGTTTATGGTCAATTCTAACTGCTTTGCGCTGGATAAAATTCATGAAAGGCCTGTTTGATGTCCGTGACTTCGGCGTCCGTATAGGCCTGCTTTTCTGCTTGTCCCCAGACTGGAGCCGGCCAGTAGGGATCGCTGTGCTTTCTGCCAATGATATGAATGTGCAGCTGGCTGACCACATTACCCAGGGCCGCGATATTCAGTTTGTCGGGTACGAATTTCTGTTGCAGAAACTGCGAGACCAGATTGATTTCTTTTAAAATCGCTGTCTGCTGAGCGAAAGGGAGACTGGTCAGTTCGATCTCTTCACAGCGGGGCACCAGAATGAACCAGTCAACCAGCGAATTATTCATTAAGAGCAGAATCGATTCTTCAAGTTCACAAATCAGTTTGCAGTCAGCCTGCAATCGGTCGTCCAGTTTCATGCCTGAGTCCATTTCACAGCAAAAGGGGATGGGATGCGTTTATTCAGCCCGATTGATCAGAAATGTTGCCATCTGATCGAAAAAGGGTTCGAGCGTTTGTCTGATTTCAGGAGCCAGTTCCGTTTCATTCATGGCACGTACCATTAATTCCATCCAGCGATCTCGGGCACTTTGATTGATGGCAAACGGGGCATGCCGCATTCGCAGGGCAGGGTTACCACGTTCTTCGATATAACGTTGCGGGCCTCCCAGCCGATAGGCAAGAAATTCTTTCAATCGATATTCTGCACCGGCCAGATCATCAGCAGGATACATGGGTTTCAGAATATCATCTGTTTTTACCCTGCGATAAAAGGCCGCAATCAGTCGTTGCAGTCTTGCTTCGCCGAGATGATCAAAGATATCCTCTATCTCAATCTGACTCATGTGCTCTGGTATTCCGTAAATTCAGGAACGCGATTGTGTGAATTGATGATGTAAAGGAATGAAGTCCATTCTGTTACTGCATTCCGGACAGATTATGGTATCTTAGAAATTGACGTAGCAGATTCATACCCAACTGGAAGTTTCAATTTGACGTTGATTGTAGCCTGAATTATTGAGGGTAAACGTAATATGCAGCCCCGGTTCACGTTCCTGAGTTTAATCATTGTACTGTCGTGCACATCGATGTTGACTGCAGCAGAAGCGGTGCAGCCTCTCTGGCCGGGCTTTCAAAAAAGTCCCTGGTTTGATGAGCAGATTTCTTATCTGCCACTGGAACCGGATGTGCGTTCGATCATTGTCGCTCCACGCCCCGAGCGGATTGTGCCTGAAAACCCCAGCCGCGTGATTCTGTTTGCGACGCCTAACGGCAGTACCATCGAGCAGACGTTAGGCTGCCAACTTAAAGAAGGACGCGACTGGCACTTTGATGCCCAGCACATCGCGGCGCAGCACCGTGCCTGGCAGTTTCAGAATCAACAGGAAAATCTGATTCTGGTCTGTCTGGAGGCCCGTGGTTTGAGTTGGCCTGGCTGGCGCGCCACACATCCCGATCATCCCAGACTGATTCGTCACGCCATCGCCGAGATCCTGAAAGCGATTCCGCTGCAGGAGCCACGCATCACACTGGCCTGCCATAGTGGAGGGGGGAGTTTTTTGTGGGGATTTCTCAACGGTTCGGAAACGATTCCGGAACAGGTGGACCGCTTTATCTTTCTGGACGCAAACTACTCGTTCAGCACCTCTGACCTGCATGGAAAAAAGTTTTTAGACTGGCTCAAAGGGGACAAAAAACGGACTCTCATTGTTTTGTCGTATGATGATCGCAATGTTTTGTTTCGCGGCAAAAAAGTGGTGAGTCCTACAGGGGGCACCTTTCGAGCAACACACCGTATGCTGGATCGATTCAGGCAGGATCTCAAATTCAGCGAACTCAAACAGGGAGAGTATGGCACGTATTCGGGGTTGAATGGACAGATCTGCATGCTGATTCATACAAATGGCGAGAATCAGATTCTGCATACGCGGCTGGTGGGCGAAATGAACGGATATCTGTATGCAGCCACTGTAGAAACGCCGGCAGGTATTATTCGAGGTTTACCGAAAACGCCGCGCGCTTATACGAAATGGATTCAACCCGAGCCATTTGAACAACCAAAGCGGGAGAAGCAAAATTAAAACAAGGGTGGTTTTCCCAGTTTCCGTCTGACGACCGCCCATTGGCCGGCGTGCATCATCCAATGCGTGGATTCTCCGGCGAAAACGCAACCCGTTGTCGAGCCCAGATAACGCACCGCTTCAGGCGCTGGCTGCATCAGTTCCTGGTCGCTGAGTTTTGAGAGCACGTCCAGAGTTCCCTGACGTTGTTCCTGCATCAACTGGAGGTATTCTGCTTTGGTATGAAAATCCGCAGGCTGATCACTGGCCGCTGTTTCTCTGGTGTAGCATTCTTTAAAACCATCGGGTAGGCGCGGCATGGAATCGGGGGCAACCTGAGTCACATGAAAATGCTCACTAAGAATCAAATGCCCTAACTGCCAGGCAATATGGTTCATCTTTTCTGCAGGTCTGACAAATAATTCCTCGTCGGTAAGATCTTCAAGGTAGCTTTTCACGACCAGCGCGGGAAGCTCCAGAGTGACTTTGATATGTTCTGCCAGGCTCACGGCGAATCCTTTCCTGATTATAAAATTTCGACGGGTTGTTTACGAGGCGCCCAGAGGGCTTCGGCATATTTCACCCGGCACGTTTGTCCGCGATAGCGGGCCAGAGTTTCTTTTCCCTGAAGGGCGCCGTTCGTTTGTGCGGGATCGTAGTCCACGTTCCTCTGTAACGCCATATAGCGGCCGAGCCACTCCATTGATTTGTCCCAGTAGTCAGTCACATCCACGAACGTGTCGGGTTCAAAGCCCACCGTGTGTCCCGGACCGTTATCATAATGGTAGATCGTGCGTGGACTTTTAAACCGGTCCTGGTTGAGTACCCGCCCGCCATGATTGAGGGCAATTTTGCTGAGTTGAGAGGCGACAGTGTGGTCGTGATGATGATCGTACTCCCACATCTGCAGGGCGATGTCCGGTTTGATCTCGTGGACCGCAGCGGCGACTTTCTGCTTGGTTTTTTCATTTGTATCATATTGATGTGAGGCGAAGTCGAGAAACCGGGTTTCGACTCCAAAGTCACGGGCAATACTGATGACGGATTTTCTGAAAGCCTCTTCGCGTCCTTTGGTGGGAGGCCAGTTGCTGTAGTCGCCGATCAGAATTAACTGCACCACGCGATAGTTTTTCGCGACGGCTTTCAACATGATTCCGGGAACGCCGTAGACGCAGTCATCAAAGTGTGCGCCGATTGCCAACAAAGTTCTTTGGTCAGCCATAATCATCTTTTCATATCAGGTAACAGAACAGAAGAAAGTTCGCCTGGAGAACTTGTTTCATACTCCATTTGCTGATGATACTCGGCGTGGAAACGATACGCCATCAAAATTGGTAATCGTCATAAAAGATCAGGGCTAAGAAGTCAGTGTCTTTCACGGTGCGGAATTCAGATAGCGCATCAGCCTGACCGATGTTACCGGTCAGGCTGATGCGAAGCAGCTGGGCTGTAGCGAACAGGTTTATGCCAGTTCGGCCATTTTGCGTGAATTGGCAATAAAATACTCCAGGTACTCGGCCTGGAT
>NZ_CALFPF010000088.1 GCF_937919775.1 uncultured Gimesia sp. | reverse complement strand
CAGCGTGTGGAAGTTGCCCCCCTGAGAAAGTTAACAATCTGGTCGGGTTAGTCAAAAAAATCATGGCAAACGAGGCTGTTTTTCATGCTCTTCCTGCTACTCCGGGGGAGTGAGCGACCGATTTTCATCAGTCCTATTTTTTGAATCGGGGGGAAATCCAGGAAATAGTTCTTTGGCGTACCGAATAAATCAGATCGATAATTTTATCGAATAATAACAAAGAGAACGGCTTTCGAACTCTTGTGACAGATGCGGGAAAGGCTGGACGATATTCGTGAGGTCAACCTGCCAAAACACCTGAGTCGAATGTGATGAACAGGAGGCTTAACTGAAAAACAGGTGAACGAAGATTTTTGCAAGAGGTACAGTGAATGAGCATCAGCATAGACAGCATCCAGTCGCTTAATGAACTCCGTGAATACATCCATAAAACGCTTTGTGAAAAAGAGAATCTGCTCGAAGAACAGTTCACGATGTCCGAAATGGCGCTCCGACGCCGCGGTCGAAACTGTGGGCTTCAATTTTCGATCAATGGGCCGCGTAGTGTACGGTTAGGGGCAATCTGGGCTTCTGACTCCAACATGATTTATTTTTACGATGCCCGTGGAGAACGGTACGCGAAAGTCCATCTTCCGAATCGGGTGTTTGTGCCGGAAGGGGAATCAGAAGAAGCAGCCTGAAGACGCGACACTCTGCTACTCACTGATTTCTTGATGAGATATCAGCTTCTGCAGTCTTGCTTCGGCTTTGGTGCTTCCATATTTCACAGCCATTCTGTAATGCAGGATGGCGATGTTGGGAGTCGCATGTTTTTCTTCCGCATTCCGACCTAACTCAAAAAAGCGTTCTGCTTTAGATTGAGTCACCGCTTGCGAAAGCGAACTTCTCTCTGGAGGCAGGTCGCCTGAATCGGCAGTGCGCTTTGAGTCAGGGGTGTGAGCGTGTTGAGAGAGCAGTTGCTGTTTCCAATGCTGATGCCCGCCTGAGTTTCTGATCGACGCTGGGGCCGAATTCAACAGCATCCGGTCCATCGCTTCAAAATCGTGGATGTAGACACTGACACTGCTGTTCGCGCTTTGAAATGCCTGTCCATATGAGCTTCCCTGCCGAAACGGTCCAACCTGCCTCGATTGGACAGCACCGGAGTGGAAGCCGCCCAATAGGGCGCTGCCCCGATCGGGAACACTCACCGTTGTACCCGTCGAAAATTGCTGTACGACAGGTTGCTGAATCCGGATGGCTTGTGCGTGGCTCTGCTGATTCTGAACGGATCCCGCGATGAAAAGCACGCTGATGCCGACGAGCCTGTAATTCATGGTCTGTCCTCCGACTTGATTGGAATGACACATGTTTGTGTGATTCATCGTAAGGCACCGGCGGCGGTCTGGCAACTGTTTTTTCAAATGAAGCGAGATTGCCGCCATTAATAGAAAAAAACCGGCCTGGGAAATCATCCAGGACGGTTTGATGGGAAAAGTATTCTACAAGCGATGGTTTAATACAACCAGTCGATACCCACACTCCAGGTGCCTACGCTCCAGGTTTGGCGTTGTACATCGATCGATGGGAATAAACCTCTGGTTGGCATACCCTGCCAGCGAATGCTGTCAAAAGGTCTGGCGACTTCACCGGCGACAATATAGGTGTAACCGACTTTGAATTTGGCTTCCTCAAGAATTTTCATGCGTTTTAACACGGGTACATGTCCGAAAATGTCCATTTCCGCAAAGATCGATTGCTCAAAAATGGGTGATACGTGTGTGTTTGTTTGAGAGCTGGCAAACGCATTCGGGTTGGGATCCGCAGCGGTGGGGTCAATTAACGCTTTGGGGCGATCGACATCATCCGGATCAGCTCGGATTCCCATGCCGACGTTATCACCACTCAACTGAATTTTTTCCTGATTGGCCATCAAACCCAGTTTGGTTTGTCCCCAGATCTTAAACTTTTCACCACCCAGGTCAAATTGAAAACCAATTTCAGGACCTGCCAGATTCGTATCTACTTTACTGTCCACAACTGTAGTATAGGGTATTACGGGGAGCCCGGTTACAGGGTCTACCGGTGCGGCGAAAAATGCCGTCGCGGTACCTGTGCCTGCGGTTCCGGAGTCGTCTTCCACAACGCCAGCGTTATCAATAATGTCATCCTGGTTTTCATCAGATCCGGTGGGATGCGAGAACAGTTTCAGGTCGGGGCGGATGCCCGTAATACTTGTGGCGTCACTGTAAAGCAAACCGCTGTCACGTCCTACGAATGAGAATCCTTCTTTTACTTTCAGGTATCTCGCACCAACGAGACCGCGAACTTTCATATTCTTTTTGTCAACGACGGGGGTTGACATCCAGGTTGCATTCGTGCCCCAGGCCTGACTGACGACTTTAATTCTGAAATCCAGATCGTAAGGAACCGTCACGCCGTTTACCGTACCGTCGTCAAGTGGCAAACCACCGAGATTCATCAATTCATTTTGTAAGATGGTATTGATTTGGGCTGTCGTCACGCCGGGGATGGAAGACACGACTCCCGTTCCCGTGGGATCAATATAGTTGGGCGGTGACAACAGGATATCCATGATTGCCTGGTTATTGGGATCCGGTTTGTGTGTTGAATTCGTGATCGCAGTCCATTCCGAATCAGCAGTGGCAATCCACCAGCCTGTCAACTCAAATCCACTTTCGTCATCGTTGGTCCAGCCCCAGCGGAGACGTGTACCAGGAGCATACAGATCGGGAACAACATTGTATCTGGCATGGTCAAAATAATTCAGGTTTTCTGCGGTTGTAGCAAACTCATCATCCGTGGCATCAATCAATTCATCTTCTACCATGTTAAAATAGGAGATAGT